>VBPX01000061.1:0-6178 GCA_005877075.1 Nitrososphaerota archaeon
AGCAGATAAGTTGTACCTTTTTTACATCAAAGTCAAGTTTTAGATTTCAAACTCTAGCATATACCAACTATTGGAACAATATCATGATGACAAATAGTTATAATAGCTGAATTTACAATAAAATATTTCATGAATAACTTTTGCTCTCTAAATTTTACTGCCAAAATATTCCAATTCGATTTTTTGTATTTCTTTGCTGTTATCCGCAGCTGAATAATCCTCTAATGCATCGTGATTTAATTCTATAAATGTATGGCCCCACTTGAATTTATCTAGCAAATCGGACGCAAACTTTTTTTCACCAAGTATGTAAAAACATGCCGATAGAGATTCAACACTGGATAACCTACCAAGCTTGGCATAATTGACAGGATTTCCCGCCAAGAGTGCCGGCATCCTTCTTGCAATTCCTTTTCTCAGATACCTGTAGCTTGTCAGGACTTCGTGTGCTCTGTTCCAAGAACAATCTATAACACAAATGGAGTCAACCAATGTTAAATCAGTTCTACAAACAGCTTCACTAGCATATGGATTTAGAACTAACATACCATACTGTATAGTCCTAGTGGATTTGATTGTACCAAATTTGAGCAATTTCAATGCAGTGCATTTTTTCGGATCGTCCTGATTTAACAGAAGTGCGAATGCTCGTATCAACTATAATTTATTCATTATAAATATTTATTAATAAAACGGTTTCGAAGCTTCTAATCTACTTTACTGGACTAATATGATTTTTGAATCAAATCGTAACATTAAAAATCGTGAATTTTGGAATATTGCCATTGTCAAAGATAAAGAAAATCACAGTTTTAGGTTCTGGAATAATGGGTCATGGTATAGCACAGATTTCTGCAATGTCCGCATATCATGTAACCTTGCGCGATGTCGAACAAAGATTCTTGGATAATGCAATGAATAAAATCAGATGGTCATTAGATAAACTAGTAGAAAAAAATAAGATAAATAAACAAGAATCTGATAAGATTTATGATAAAATAACGCCTGTTGTCGACCTCAAAGAAGCATTAACTGATACTGACTTACTTATTGAAGCAGTTCCAGAGGATCTAAAACTGAAGAAAAGAGTTTATTCTGAGGTAGATCAATTTTCTCAAGAAAAAACAATTTATTCATCAAATACAAGTACTTTACCAATTAGTGAGATATCTCAACTGACTAACAGGCCGGATAAATTTATCGGATTACATTTCTTCAATCCACCACAATTAATGAAACTAGTGGAGGTCATACCAGGAGCAAACACTGACAATTCTATTGTTGATCTAGGAATAAATTTCGTAAAAACCTTAGGAAAAAATCCCATATTGTGTAACAAAGACGTTCCTGGATTTATTGTAAATAGGATTTTCATACCATTAGTGCATGAGGCAGCATATTGCTTAGAAAGTGATGGTAAAAGTATGACACAAATAGACTCATCTGTAAAATTCAAAATGTTTCTTCCAATGGGTATATTTGAATTGGCAGATTATACTGGTCTGGATGTTATACACAAAGCAACTGTTGAGATGTACTCTCGCGACAAAAATGTAGTAAATCCCCATCCTAAAATTGAATATTTATTTTCAACTGGAAAGTATGGTAAAAAATCAGGAGATGGTTTCTATTCATACGGAGACAAAAATTATGAAAGGATTCAACTTTCAGAAGAGGAATCCAAACAATATGATCCAATTAGGATTCTATCAGTTGCGATAAATAATGCTTCATGGCTTATTTCAAACAATGTTTGCACGAGGGAAGATCTAGAATTGGCCCTGAAACTTGGAATGGGTATGAAAAAAGAGCTATTCAAGATAGGCGAAGATTTTGATTTTAAAAGAATAGAAAATACGTTGAATGACTTGAAAGAAAGAAATGGATCTTTTTACGATCCTGACCCATACTTAAAATCTATATCGGCATAGTTGAATCTTAGCTTCCATTTTTAGTGTTGCCGTTGCTTTGACCTAAATAATCAGCTATCAACCTAACAGCAGAAGAAGCGTCTTGGGAAGTCTGGATGAAGACCCTCTTTCTGTCATCGAGGTATTTTCCTCCAAAGTTTTTGGCAGTGCCTCCACTACTAGGTATTGTAACTAATATTTTTTTTAACATGTAGCCAACGCATAGTTCAATTAAAGTTCCTACACCTCCTCCAACTACTATGATTCCATCTGCAGATGTTGCTACGACAAAATCCCTAGCATAACCTATCCCGGTTGCAATTACCACATCACAAAATTTATTTGCAAAGTAAACCTCATCTTGAGGAATAATTCCAACGGTTAAACCGCCATGATCCTTAGCTCCTCTGCAAGCATATTCCATGACTCCCCCAAGACCACCGCAAATTAGAATAGCATTTGCTTTTGCTATTTCAGTTCCAACTTGATATGCGATTTTATTCGTTTTTTCAGTAGATTTGTCTTGATTGTACCCTATAACAGCAATTTGAAGTCGTTTCATGATTTTCTCGATAAATTATTTCATATATTTTTTATGATATTAGCATTTACGAGTTGCCACCCATCTTATTATAAGATATCTAGCCCACTAATCTTGCTATTTAAGAACGGAACACGACTTGTTTTATGATGTGATCGGTGTAGGTTTGAAACCCATCTGAGTTGGAGGTGAAGAATAATATGTCTCGTATATATCACAGAGATGAATGAATTATAGGATCAAAGACGCTAGTTTAGCTGGAGAGGGAAAGAAAAAAATTGATTGGGCACAAGTACACATGCCAGTACTTTTTAATTTAAAAAAAAAATTAAAAGAGAAAAGTCCCTTAAATGGTGTTAAAATTGCCGGTTGTTTGCATGTTACAAAAGAAACTGGAGTATTAATCCGTACGTTATGTGATTTGGGTGCAGACTTATCGTGGTGTGGTTGTAATCCTTTGAGTACACAAGATGATGTTGCCGCAGCACTCGTTGATGAAGGAATATCAATATTTGCAAGTAGAGGTATTTCGAATCAACAATACTACGATGATATTCATTCAACAATGAAAGTAAAACCTAATGTAACAATTGATGATGGAGCGGATCTCACAGTTGAAATGCATAATTCAGGTGTGAATGTAACAGAAGTTTACGGTGGGACTGAAGAAACTACCACTGGAGTTATAAGATTACGTGCTATGGAAAAAAGTGGAGAGCTAAAATATCCTATAATGGCGGTGAATGATGCTGAGACAAAGCATGATTTTGATAATGTTTATGGTACAGGTCAGTCAGCTTTAGACGGTGTAATTAGGGCTACCAACATACTGATTTCGGGAAAAAATGTTGTTGTTGCAGGATATGGACATGTGGGAAAAGGAATTGCAAGAAGAGCTGCAGGACATGGGGCAAACGTCATAATAACCGAAATTGATCCCATTTCAGCATTGAAAGCAAAATTGGATGGTTATTCCGTGTTACCCATGGGTTCTGCTGCCATAACAGGAGACCTATTTATCACAACAACTGGATGTAAGGATGTGATAAGAGAGGAACATATTTTACAAATGAAAGATGGAAGCATTCTGGCCAATGCTGGACATTTCAATGTAGAAATTTCAATTGATGCACTTAAATCAAACTCGATTCAGGTAAAACAGATTAACGAGAATACTACAGAATATGAACTTAAAAGAGGAAATAAGATATATCTTATTGGAGAGGGAAGATTAGTTAATCTCGTCGCTGCTGAAGGTCACCCTTCCGAGGTAATGGACATGAGTTTTGCTAACCAGCTGCTTTCATCTGTAAAACTGATTCAATCGAAAGGATCACTTTCTCCAACTGTATACGAAATTGAAAGATCACAAGATCAAGAAATTGCAAGAGCAAAACTCGAATCAATGGGCATTAATATAGATACCCTTACAGAAGACCAACAGACCTATTTGACTGGATTCAGCAAAGGAACATAGGAAAATAATCCAACTAGTTCTATATCTTTAGAAATTTATCAAGATATTAATTGGGAAAATATTAATGATACTTGGGATGGGTGGTCTAGACTGGTTATGATACCTGTCTCACACACAGGTGGTCGAGAGTTCAAATCTCTCCCCATCCATTAAAAACAATCATAGATGAATTGGAGACGATAATTTTTCAATCTAGTATTTTATTACGAAAGATGGTTGTCCAATGAAGAATTTTTTCTTTCATTCGAATTATTAAATTCCTTTTTGAATAAAGATTAGTAGAAATTGCTTGTAATCGAAATAACATTATTCCCTCTTCATAGCCTGAAATGGAGTAATTTACCTCTTTAATCCAATTAAAATACTAAAAATAGATATTTCCACAAAAAATATATGGTTTTGAAAAAGAAATTAGAATAGTATTGAAAAGAGAAGTTCTAAATTATCCTGATAAAAAGCATTTTTCTCCAAAATCCAACCCGAAGTGGGGAAAAGAGGAGGAAACTGAGATTTTTGGTCAAAACGTGAAACTTTTTAGAAAGGGAAAGATAAGCGAAGATGATTTTCGTCGTTTTCGACTTCAACATGGTGCTTATGGATCACGTCTTCAGCAGAACTATAGTATGGTAAGAATTAAGATCCCCAGCGGCGAGATAACGCCAGAACAGCTCGAAAAGATTGCAACATTGTCAGAAGCTTTTTCTGTTGGTTCTGCCCATGTCTCAACTCGTCAAAACATTCAACTTCACTGGGTACAACTCGAAGATGTCAGCGAAGTCATGAGGGGTCTAGTTGAAGTAGGACTCACAACCAGAGAAGCATGTGGTAATACAATCAGAAATGTAATGTGTAGTCACTTTGCTGGTGTCTGTCCAGATGAGCAATTTGATTCAACTCCTTATGCCAAGGCAATAGCTCGATTCTTTCTTAGAAATCCTGTATGTCAAAATTTGCCAAGAAAATTCAAGATTAATTTCGCATGTTGTTCTAAGCATGGTTTGGTTAGAATTGCAGATATCGGGCTAATCCCTATGAAAAAAGATGGAATTAATGGATTCAAGATATATCTGGGTGGAGGTCTTGGTGCTGCTTCGTTCATAGGACACCAGTTAGAGGAATTTACTTCCGAAGATAGATTGGTATCTACATGCATGGCTGTAGTGAGATTGTTTGATAGACTTGGTAATCGTGAAAATATGGCCAGGAATAGAATGAGATATCTTGTCAATGAAATGGGATGGCAAAAATTTCAGAAATTAGTCATTAAAGAAAGATCAGGTGTAGAAATGACCATTTCACTTGAGACGCTAAATAGATATTTGGTAGAGCAGGAGAGTTCCAATATTAGGCAATTTTCTAATAGTAAAAAATTGCCACTAATAAATGAAAAAGTAAATGTTGATAGTGATCCATATACAAGATGGATCCATTCCAATGTGGTATCACAGAAGCAGGACGGTTACGTTGTTGTATTTGTTACACTAGGCGCTGGTGATATAACATCTAACCAGCTTCGTTCTCTTGCAAAGACAATTCGTAATTATTCAGGTGAAAGCTGTGCAAGAAACACTCCTAATCAGAATTTCGCAGTAAGATTCGTTAAAGCAAAAGATTTGCCAGAATTTTACAATGAGCTTGCAAATATTGGACTAGCAAATCCTGGTGCTCTCACTATTTCCTCTCCCGTAGGATGTACTGGAACAACTTCATGTAATCTAGCAATCACCAATTCTCACAGACTGGCAAAGGAGATACAAATGAAATTCATAGAACTCGGACTGGATACAGAAGATGATCTTATAGACTCAACAATTAAGATTAGCGGATGTCCCAATTCTTGTGGACAACATGAAATAGCAACTATTGGGTTTTATGGTGGAGCTTCAAGAGTAGATGGGACAATGACTCCAACGTATACAATGATGTTTGGAGGAAGGGATGGAGAAGATGGGATGCTTGGTAAATCTGTAATGCGCGTACCAGCAAAAAGAGTCATAGCTACTTTGAAAAGGTTAATCGAGATATACAAACAAGAACGAAGTACAAACGAAACATTTTCAGTGTGGATAGATAAAATAATTAATGGAATAGGAGGTGGTAAAGGAGAAGTGAAGAATGTGGATGATATAAAAACAGCTTTCATACAGACCATTTCTTTACCAAGTCCAAATGATGATCCAGACGCGTATATGGATTATGGTAACGATGTTCAATTCAGTGCTAAGACAGCAAGAGGAGAATGTGAGGCAT
>VBPX01000061.1:6186-14968 GCA_005877075.1 Nitrososphaerota archaeon
GGTAAAGCAAAAAAAAACTAATAACATTTTATCAAAAAACAATACACTTTTCAATTCACATCATGTCATTACAAGTGCAGACATTCTTAGAACTTTAATCAGGAAAAATTCTGTTAGGATTGTAGATGTGAGGAAAGAGGAAGAATACAAGAAGGAACATATCAAAACTGCAATCTCAATTCCACTTGCTACTGTACTTGAAAACGATTCTCCAGAAAGAATAATCCAATTATTACGACAATCTGGAATTTCCGATAAGACTCCAGTAGTAGTATATGACGATACATTTGGTGCGCTAGCTGCAAGAGTTGCGTGGACCTTTCAGTACGTTGGACATTTCAATACATCATTGCTTGAAATAACTTTTTCGAAATGGAAGAGCTATGGATTTGAATTAGAAAAAAAGGTTAATGTTTTTCCACCTGCAAAACATTCTCTCAAAATAAATAAAGAGATTTATGCTAATTATGACGAAGTAGAAAGGGCAAAAGGCGAGCAAAATAAAATTCTCGTAGATTCAAGAGAACGGTGCTACAAATCTACCGTATACTATGTTGGGAACAGCTGATTCGATATTGAGGGAACCTCAGGAAATTAAGAGATTCATGGAAAATAGGGGAATCTCTGCAGATGATGAGGTCATTACGTATTGTGGAAGCGTGGGAACTCTATCAGGTCTAGCATATTATGCATTGAGAATGGGTGGTGTGAAAAAAATTAGATTATATTCAAGATCATTTAAAGAATGGAAGAAATTGGGAAAACCTATAGAAGAATTCAAGGATGCAAATTTCTGGGATCTTTCGGCAGAATAATTAAAAATTTATCCCATTGACAGTATCTATCCCTTTTATAGTATTATGACAGAGATTATTCTGATATATTCTTAAAATATTTTAAAAGTTTTATAGCGTCTCGGGCCTTCAAACTATCCCTATTTTTTAATATGTAGTTTCTAAAATTTTCTATTTCATCATATACTGATGGAAAACTTTTTTGAGTTAGCGTTATAATATCATCATAGTTTCTAAACGGAAAATAAATATTTTTTGCAACCTTGACGAATCTTTTTTTTGTCTGTCTACTAATTATACCTTTCTTATAGGCCAAGAACAGATTGAATCTAATATCAATCATCGCCTCAGATTGAAGAATATTTTTTCCCCGAACGAATGTAACCGCCACTTCATCATCTGCATTTATGATGCCATTTTTGTATAGCTGAAAAATCTTTCCAATTCCTTTCATTCCAAATTTTTCTAGTTCAACGGCTCTTAGTGCGCCTAGACTGGACGCACCTACCAATTCAATATTTTTTCTTGTTGCAAGATGATACACCTCAATCGGTGAAGGGGGATAATCATGCAAGAATACTCCATCTATGAATCCGACGTATGTTTTTTCGTCTGAAGCATGAGCTAATCTCAAAAAATCACCTTTCTTTGCAGGATCTCTATAGTCTGCATCTAGAATCTTACTTGCTTCTTCTCTACTTAATGTGGGTCCAAGATAAACTATAGGTTCTTTCATATTTTAAAGCACTCTCTGCCTCTTTTTCCAATAACCGTTTTTGTTATCTTAAATGTTTCCAGACCTGGGACGATTGTTCTTACTACAGGTATCATTATTTGAGGGTTGGTAAGATCTACTATGATAACTTGTTTCAGTTCGTTTGAATTTAATTTTGATAAAATAAGGTTTATGTCATCTAAAATATCATCATTTACATATGATTTTATTTCTGAAAATTTAACACAATACTTTGATTTCATAAATTGCCATGTCTTTTTTTCATCACTATTAGTACGTCCATAAGATATTTTTCTGAGATCATCTCTTGCTCCCTGAATATTTGCTGCACGAGTTTGTGAAACTTCGGTAATTGCTCGCAATAAAGCTATTCTTGAGTCCGGATGAGTACCATGACCCTCGGCAAGAAATCCATAATCTTCGGTTATCCATTCAATACTACTAGCATTGAATGTGGATATCCCAATTTCGGAAGTGATATCCTTAATTATTAGTGGTATTTTGGCGTCATTAAATTTTTTTACCAAATTTAAGACAGGTTTAAAATCAAGATTTGAAATATCTACATCAGGAAATTTTGTATCATCGTCTACAAATTTTGTGCTATCTAAAGGCTCTATTTCCAATCCATTATGTGAAAGATACTTAGTCATGGTTTTAAGAAAGTGGTAAGGTAGTGCACTCGCGCTTAATTCTGCCAAACTTATGGCATCTCTTTCAATAACTTCACAGAGTGAATGGCAAATTGCCTCCTCCAGAACGTTGCCCGATGCAAGACCGTTCGTATGATGATATGCAAATGGATTAACTGCCAGTGACTTGGGAGAATATCTAAATAGTGCTAAGGATGAAGGAACCATGATTTTTTCCTTGTTTATTATGTCATAGCCTGGAAGAAAATCCATAATCATATCGTCGTCGTATTCAAATAACATGGGTTCAACAACATTAGAAGGATGCAATGTTTTTGATAATTTTGAAACATCCTTGAAAGATCCTTGAATCATCTTTTTTTGATTGTTGGAAGGTAAAGAACAATACCTTTCAATACTTTCCATCAAGGCACTTGCCTTTGCGTCTAATCTTGTAGGGCCCTTCCCACTATATACCCAAATATAGTCTTCGGTTCCTGGCAAAACTGCAGAGTAATTTGGTATTCCAAGAATATCCATATCTGTTATATCCGCAAGTCTTGTGATTCCAATATTACCGGAAACTGGAAGAATGGTAGTTAGTGTTTCTTGTACAGACTTTATTCTTGAAGATACGATACCTTTCAATTTCTTCTGGCTCCTGAGCAATATTGGCTCAAATTCCATAGTAGATGTGAATAATTTAGTATCAATATCAATTTTTCTAAAATTAAAAATATGTGTAAAAAGTATTAACACACACATTGGAATATACCAGTGATGATTTGAAAATTATTAGTCATATAGTTCATTTGGCTCATTCTGATCCTGAATTTAGAATGAAATTTTTCAAAAATCCTAGAAATATGCTGGATCAATTTAATGCGTCTGACAACGCAAAAATATTGATATTAAGATTCTTTGAAGAAATGAAAAAATAGGCTATTTGATATCGCTTGGTTGACGTGTCGCATGTAGGCAATGTAAACAATAAGAAAGTCATGAGCATCAATAATCACCCAATCACACAATTCATTTTTTTACAGTATTTAATAACCCATTGCGGGATTCATAGATAAAATGTACCCCGTTTCTGACCCACAACTAGTCATTGATAGCCATACATTCAAATGTACATCTTCTAGTGCACTCTCTTCCGGGGCTACTTAGCCAATTATTATTTGACCAAGTAATAAAGAATATGGTGATAAATCATTATAAATATTCTGGTTAAATTTGCAGCAATTCTGTCAGATCCAGTTCAAATGCGGCAATAGGCATCTTTATTTTAAAACCATCTATTAGTAAAGGTGAGATTTCTCCTATTGCTCCAATGATTTTTTCTTTATAGACTATATCGGCACATCTACCTTTAATGAATGATGAATTTTCCGATGGTCTTGTTTCAAATTTAATACCAAAACAAATTTCCATAAGCGTTTGAAGCACGGCCTTTATCTGACTATATGTCACTCCATTAAAAACACTGACACAACACAAATTCCATCTTTCAAACTTATTATTATCAGTGACAAAAACCTGTCCTATTTCAAATAATTTTTGAGGATACTCTTCATGTATATTTTTCGACAACGAAAATAGTAAAGACGGTAAAAGTGATTTCCTTATTACATCATGTTCATCGCTTTTTGAGTTATTGATAGTAAAGAAATCAAATTTATCGATTTTCATTTTCTTGTAGTGAATATCTTTGTTACTTAAAATGAAGTTAATATTTTCGATAAAACCCATTCCTATTAGGGCCTGGCGAATCTTTTCAAAAAAATAATTTTGTCTACTCTTATTACCAAAAAATGTATATTCTGGAAGTGATGGCTCTAAATTATAAAGACCGTAGCCTATTGCCACCTCTTCCACAATATCAATAGGGCTAAATATATCAATTCTGTAATTTGGAATAATACAATTAATTCTACCTCTATCAACAACACTCGCATCCAGCCTACTTTTTCGTAAGCAATCGATTATTTCTTTCTCTGACAATGCTAGACCGAGTATCTTGTTGATATAATCAGTTTTCACGTTCTCTAAAATAGTATTTGTGCTTGAATTGAAAGATAAATTGTTATCGCCATAGTACTTTACGAAAACACTCTCTAAGGTAAATCCAATCTCCGCTAATGTTGTCATTATATATGCTAAAACGCTGTAGACTGTTTTTTTGTCAATACCTGTAACTTCTACAAATAAATTATCAACCTTATCCTTAATTCTCGTAAATTCACTATTAATGATTGGAGGAAATGAGATTATACTTTTCTTCGAGTCCTTTAAAATAGGATAGATGGATTTTTTTAAGAGATCGCCAAATTTTTGTCCTGATTCTGTTTCACTTAATATTTGATCTAATCTTAATGAGGACTTATGATCAAGAGGAATAAAACTCAGATTATCCGATGATGTAGTATAGTCTAATGGAAACCCAATTTTGTCCAAATTGTGAAATCCTATAGATGCCTTAGATCTTCTTCCTCCGATTCCATTATGTAGATCTTCTTGCATAGAAACAATTTGTTTTATCATTTTGTTATCCAGTTGACGACCTTTAGCAACTATTGCTGCAATAAATGGTCGCACTATTGATACCGATTTATCCACTTTTATCAAATTTTTCTTATTTTCAATTACTTGGAATTTTGGTAGGCCTATTTCTTTTCCGAGTAATCCCTTTAATGCTCTTGAAATCCCATAAAAAGTGGAAAAATCAGGACGATTTGGACTATATTCTAGTCTAATGATTTTGTCATCTCTATATTCAATATCTAGTCCTATAAACGGTAGCATATCTACAATCTTATCTAGACCGAAATCTGGAAATAATTTATTGATATCTTCTATTGGAAATTCTACAACGGGCATATTGGTTGCATCCTTAACCATGATAACTTATTGTCATACAATTCGCGTACGTCATTCAATCCATATCTTATCATAGCAATACGTTCAAGACCACCACCCCATGCAAGTACATTGCTCGAAATACCTACAGATTGAGTTACTTCTGGTCTGAAAATTCCCATACCGAATAATTCAACCCATTTTTCTAATTTATCTATATACACCATCGACTGTATTGAGGGTTCGGTGTAAGGAAAATATGTTGGCCAAAACTTCACTTTTTCTATTCCAAGTTTAGAGTAAAATTGTTTTTGGAGTCCCATTAAATCCCTTAAATTTATTGATTCGCCTATTACAATTCCTTCGATTTGATGAAATTCCATTAAATGTTTGTACGACATTTTTTCATTTCTAAAAACTCGTCCAATTGAAAAAATTCTGCCATAATTCAACTTATGTTCTGAAAGATATTTTATGGTAACAGGCGTAGTATGAGTTCGAAGAACTGTTTTCTTTGATTTCTCTAAATTCCAATTATAATTCCACTCTGTTTTGTGAAACTCTGAAACTTTATTACTAATACTGGGATCCACTTCTTCCTCTATTAAATTTGATAAATAAAATGTATCATGCATATCCCTTGCCGGATGGTCTTGTGGTGTGAATAGTACATCAAAGTTCCAAAAACACGATTGAATTGTTGATCCTTCTATTTCAGAAAATCCCATTGAAACAAATATTTCCCTAATTTCATTAATTACATCAGTAAGGGGATGTGTCCTTCCCATATTGTATGTGCGAACAGGAGAAGAGACATCAATTGCCGTGAATGTCTTATTCTTCCATTTTCCACTATTCAGGATTTCAGAAGTAATTATCCCTATCCCATCTTCATTATCGCTTTTTATAGTTGATGTTACTTTTTTGCCTTCGTCTGTAAGAGAAATTAGGAAGGATTTTTCTGTACTTTCTTTGAGATATCCTGGACGTTTTTTTAATAAGTTAAAGCCTTGTAATTCAGTATTTGATAATTCTGAAAGTTTGATCTTTTTTAAATTTGAAATTTTTTCTAATAGCGTTTCCTCTATTGAGGGGCTGTCCGAGCTATTAGTTATCTTTAGATTATCTGCTTCCTTGATTAACCAATTATTCTTAAGTGCGCTTTGTACGCCAGCACTAAACTCAATATTTGACATTTGAAGTAGTTTGACAAGCTGATTAATCCTGATGCACCTTTTACCAGTTTTCTTTACCTCATTGATTATTCTTCTTTCTGGTAATGTTAGCTGATTTAGTGTTCTTATTTTGTCTTTTGATGATACATCGTCTGGCTGTTCTGAATTTGGTTCTATTATTGATTCTTTTTGAATTGACACAGATACTAATCCTTTAAACTTTAACCATTCAATTCCGCGCCTGATATTATCTAATGAAAGATTTGTACTGGCGGCCAATTTCTCAAGATGCATGCTAGCGTTATTCATGAGAGTTAGAAGAATTTTTTTCTCTATTTTGTGCAAGTTTAGGGATGTCATTTAAATACGTATCAGACATTGAAGGAATACTTTTTAAACGTTTAAAGCTCTGGAATCATATATATAATAAAATGAGTAGTTCGTTCAATGAAAATTATTCTAATGATTTTGAAGTAACTCCGTGGAAAGTGGAGGGTTCAGTCGATTATGCTCGATTAATAGAAAAATTTGGAACTCAGGAAATAACAAATGAACTACTTGAAAAAATTGAATCAATTACAGGTGAATTACACCCTTTACTTAGGCACAAGTTCTTTTTTTCTCACAGAGATCTTGATTGGATATTAGACAAGTATGAAAATAATGAAAAATTTTATTTGTATACTGGAAGAGGACCATCTGGAATGGTTCATCTGGGTCACCTTATGCCCTGGTTTCTTACTAAACATTTGCAAGATAAATTTGACTCTAATTTGTTGTTCCAGATAACCGACGATGAAAAATTCTTGTATGGAAACATTTCAATGGAACAAATCGAAAAAAATGTGTATGAAAATATACTTGACATTATCGCTATAGGTTTCAAGAAGGGCCGGACAAAAATAATAGTCAACTCAAGACACATAAAACATCTTTATTCCACCTCATTAGAAATAGCGAAAAGGATTACATTTTCGACTGCTAAAAGCATCTTTGGTTTTACTAATTCTACTAATATAGGAATGATTGGTTTTCCTCCAATCCAAGCAGTTCCATGTTTTTTGCCTTCAATAATTGAAGGAAAGCCCACCCCAGTTCTGATACCTGCAGCAATTGATCAGGATCCCTATTGGAGGCTGACGCGAGACATTGCAGAAAAAATGGGTTTTTACAAACCAGCGCAAATACATAGCAAATTTTTACCTAGTTTACAAACATTAGGAAAGATGTCATCGTCAAAACCTGAAACTGCACTATTCACTACTGATCCCCCAGAGATAATAGAGGAAAAAATATCGAATGCATTTACGGGCGGACAACCAACAATTTCGCTCCAGAAAAAATTGGGTGGAAATCCAGGAATATGTTCTGTTTTTTCATACCTAAAGTATTTGTTTGATTCACCCAAGGAATCACAGGAAAGAGAGCTAAAATGCAGAAGTGGAAATCTATTGTGCGGGGAATGTAAACACGATCTGTCGAATCATTCTACAACTTTTATTTCAATGTTCCAAGAACGCAGAGAAAAAGCTAAAGATTTAGTTTCTGATTTCATGTATAGTGAGGATAGTTCAGTACTTGGATAAAGTAATAAAATTTGAATGTCTTGATTCATATGAAACTGAAAAATTAGGCAGTATGCTCCTACCGGACAAAGATACTGTGAATTTTGTGATTAAAGTTGTAAAGATCGTGGATAATGAGATTGTTTTAATGTTAAAAGATAAATCGTGTCATGCGGTTCTTATGAAGGATAACACAAATGCAGTAAAATTAAAGGAATTTATAAGAGAATTGACATTTGGTCCTATGGTTGTTACTAAAACCTTCGGTCAAGAGGACATTTTGAATGTTCTTCACAAGATCTCATAGAATATTAATAATTAATATCAGATTATTTGGTTAGGTGTAACAAATCAATTCTTTTTGGAAATAGATAATATATGGGTAAAGTTGATACTTTTTGAATTTCCATTTTTATGATTCTTCATTCCATGATAAACCAACTTAACATTTTTCAAAATAGAATTAGACAAATATCCAAATATTGCACAGGTTCAGCTACACAATCATAATTTGAAGAATACTTTTGAAATTCTTGTAAATATCATGATGTCAACTTTTTACCGTTAATGTCTATTTCACCCTCTCGTATTCTTGTTGACGATATCACTTTTCCCTGTTTATCTCCAACCAGGGGAACAACTATTATTTCTAATTTAGGCAAATCTTTTGAACTTCTCAATTCATTTATTTTAATACAATTTTCCTTAGTCGTTTCAGTAGTAACTATGGCCTGTATTTCTTTAGTCAAAATCGTAGGACCATAAAAGTCGTTTAGCTCATAAATAGAATAATTAAATTTATTGAATTCTTGTTTAATAAACCTCTTCAAATTTTTTAATCGAACTGAATATTTATTAGTAATCTTTTTCTTTTTCAGGGTAACATATTTGTCACTACTCATACCAATAATTACAAATTTCCCTACTTCAAATGCCTTTAGTAGAAGCGCATAATGTCCTTTATGCAATATGTCAAATGTGCCACCTGTAGCTACAGTATCAAACATTAACATTCATGTTT
>VBPX01000062.1 GCA_005877075.1 Nitrososphaerota archaeon
TTGTGTCGCTACTATGGTTATGTATGCAGAAACAATGTTAATACCAGCTATTCCAGACCTTATCAAATACTTTGATGTATCTTATAGTATGTCGTCTTGGATTCTTACAGCATACTTAATTACAGGTGCGGTTATGACTCCTATAGCAGGTAAATTATCCGATCAGTACGGAAAGAAGAAGATATTGCTTATTATAATGGTAATTTATGTCGTAGGTGTTTCTACTGCAGGACTTGCAACAAATATAGTTTTCATGTTAATCGCTAGGGCAATACAAGGAATAGGCTTGTCAATGTTCCCAATTGCATTTGGTATTGTAAGAGACCAATTCCCAAGAGAGAAAATATCCATAGGTCAAGGTGTGATCACTTCGATGTTTGCATCTGGGGCAGTAATAGGTTTGTTAGTTGGAGGCACTATAATTCAACACTATGGATGGCAAACTACATTTTTTACTATAATACCCATTGCAATTACTCTTTTGGCGGTAATACGACGTTTTATAAAAGTAGATGAAGAAAGCAGACCTCAACAAGAAGAAGGACCGTCTATCCAGAAAATAGGAATTGGTCGCAAAACAGGTACCAATATTAGCATTAAATCATCTGGAAGCCAAATTGATATAAAGGGTGCAATAACACTAGCTGTTGCAGTTACTTCGTTTCTGTTAGCCCTAACCTATATGGAAACAGGTAGTGCCGGTAGCAGTACTAACGGTAACTCTTCTGATTTGTCTATACACGTTGTATCTTTTTTTGTAACAGGAATAATTTCGTTCATACTATTCATAATTACAGAAAGTCGTGCAAAATATCCATTGGTTCACCTTAAGTTGATATTAAATAAGGCCATTTTCCCTGCAAATTTGATCATCATGATTGTTGGATTGTCCATGTTCATGGTTTTTCAGACCATACCGATTTTAGTAAGAAATCCTCAGCCACTAGGTTTTGGAGAAGATGCTATTAAAACGGGGGATGTGCAGTTACCATTTGCTGTAGTACTTCTAGTTTTTGGAGCTTCTTCAGGCTTCATAATATCTAAGTTAGGTTCACTAAAACCAATAATAGCTGGTTCTGTAGTTACTGCTATCAGCTTCTTTAGTTTATTGACATTCCATTCAAGTGAATTATTAATTTCAGCAAACCTTGCGATTCTCTCGGTTGGATTATCCTTGACTAGTGTTGGAGCTATGAATGTGATTATACTTACTACACCAAAACAGTTTACAGGAATATCGCTTGGTACAACTATGCTTATGAGAATTATAGGAAGTTCAGTAGGCCCTGCTCTTGCAGGAATGTACATGCAAACACACCAATCCCCATTAGATATCAGCGGAATTATTTATTCTTTCCCGTCATTGGTATCATTCAATATGATTTTCCTCACTGCTGTAGTATTTTCAATTGCGTCAGTGGTCCTAGCAATACTATTAAGAAAAAGAGTTATGAAAATGTCGATACCAAACCTTGCTTAAAAAATAAATCTAAAACAAGAACTGGCATTAGAAGCTAAAAATCTAGCATGAATTCGAAGTGAACTTTACTATTATTTTAGTGAACCTAGTAAGATACATTTTGGAGATAAGACTGAAAAAATAAAAAAGGTAAAACTACCGTTACTAACTGCTTTTGAGGGTCTGTCAATTAGAAAAGGCCTTAACAGGATGAATAGTTAAAATGATATTTAGTCTACACAAATCCCAGGTACGGCAACTTTCTTGAATAAATGGGGAGATGCTACAACGGTGGACGGATATCTATCGAGTCTGGATTTAACTTCAGGAGTGTTAAAGGCTCGCTTGAGATGTTCACTTGATTCCCAAATGGCGTAGTTGAGAAACACACAGCTTCCACCAATTCCACGATGAAGCTGTGCAGAAATGAATCCTGATTGTTGTTTAAGTACTTAGCATCATCTGCCCAAGCCTCTAAGAACTCTTGAACTTGTTCTTCTTTTACATTGAATTTATTTATCAATATTACAGGGGCCACCTGTGAATCCATCTGTTCAAAGAGTGTTACTTTTTCATCCATTTCAATTAACTTTATCATCCTTTCTAAATTACAAAATTTCCTTACTAAAAGATTTCTACAAAAATGTAAAAAACTATTGTTTCAAATTAAGATTTTGTTAAGTTACCTTCTAAGAAGGCAGAATATTTTTATAGTAATCATATATATAAGAAAATAAAAATTAACAACCGATGGGAGGATTTAATTTGATTGAATGAACAAGAAACAACCAATCTCCCACCAGTTGTTTGTGTTTAGTCGTTATAATTTACTGTACTACAAACTATAAAACGGCTTGCGTAGAAGGTTATAAGAATTTATGAATAACTAAAGTATTTTTCTATCCAAACTCTAAATTCTTTTATCAAATTTTATTATTTCTCTTAATTGACGGCTTAGTTTTATAAACATTGTATAATATCTATTTTTAATTTAATTTACAAGTCTTCTCATAACGACGTCTATCCAAAAATTATATTATTTCTTTCTATGGAGTCCTTACCACAGTAGGGACAATATCTTGGATTCTCTACGCTAGAAATTCCTATTAATTGAAATTTTATTTTACAACGATTACAGGAATATGTAGCAGCCCTCACATGTAACTTGATACACTTCTATCAGATATCTGTTACCGTGTCAAGTTATAAACTCGCTGTGATGCCATCGAATATGAATTTGATGCTTGCAAGTATGACAGCTATCAAAACCATCTTTTTGAATTTCTCTTGGTCTATTCTGGTTACTATTTCTCTGCCAACATACGAGCCCACAGCAGCCGTCCCAAATGACTGATCTCAGATTTTGCTTAAACTTTTACTATAATTGTTTTATGTCATAGAATTATGAGTTTTGGTATCTGGTTTTTAAAGTTATTAAAAAAATATAATTTAGTCTATAGAACAGAAAATTTATTCACGGCAGAGTGCAGTTCCACATGGTTCACACCGAACCCGGACTAACAAGCTGCCATTATTAGGAAGTTTGGTTTGAATGTGTTAAAAAAGAAAACTTTAAAGCTTAGCAGTTCATTCCTATATTATAATCTCGTTTTAGAACCGATAGCGTCTCGGGTACCGACGGCTCCAGACCTATCAATTGAATCTTAACTATTGTAACATTGGTGTTGCATAAATTGTTGCAAAATTATTGCTGTAACAATTCCCGACTTGATTCTTGATTCATAATTTTCTTTCTTAGCATCAAAGCAACAAGTGAAGTGCCGACAAAAGTTGCAGACCAATATAACCACAAATCTCCCAAAGAACCTGATATCAGTGCTGGAGCTAAAGAGCGAGCGGGATTCATAGAAGCACCAGAAATAAAACCTAAGAAGTAAATATCCAATCCAACTATGCCGCCTATTGCAATACCACTAAAGCCTCTTAATCCTTTTGTATGAACCACTGCATATATGACAGCCATCAAAAGTCCAGATGCCAAAACTTCTATCCCAAATATCACAGGAAGCGGAAAGTAATAGTTTGGAGCATTAGCTCCTAGATTAGCTTCTGTTCCAATGAAATACTTTACAAAAATACTTCCAACTAAAGCACCAATTATTTCAGCGCTAAGGTAACATGCAAGTAAATTTTTTGGTACGTGTTTCGTAATTAAGTATCCGATTGTGACTGCGGGATTGAAATGGGCCATTGAAATTTTACTAAAAAGGTAAACACTTATTGCAACTCCTACAAAAGGAGCAAAAGCTATGAAAGGATTTCCCAGCGTTCGACCAACTTTTGCGTCAAGAACAACAGAACCCGTAGCCAACGTTACTACTATGAATGTGCCAATAAGTTCAGCAAAAAATTTCTTTTGAGTGACTGTTAACTTACTGGTGAGTCTTAATACCTGCGACAAGCTCTTTTACTCTCTGGTCGATTTCATCTCTTATTTCCCTCAATTTTTCAATCGGTTTATCTTTTGGGTCTTCAATGTTCCAATCGAGCAAATTGTGCAAGAAAAGGGTTGGGCATGATTCCTTTTCCATACAACCCATATTTACTATATTTGAGGAGTTGCGTATCATATCATCGGTTAGCTCCTTGGACTTTTGAGTGTTTATGTCTATATCTACTTCTCTCATAACTTCAACTGCCAATGGATTAATTTGCGAAACAGGCTTCGTTCCAGCACTTATCGCCCTATATCCTTTTGGGGCGTACTTGTTAAAGAAACCTTCAGCCATCTGACTTCTTCCAGCATTTTCTACACAGACAAATAGAATTGACTTTTCAGGTTCCCGTTTGAAGAATTTCATTGACCTGTTACTGATCCGATGATAAGGCCCGTAATTTTTCTTCCGTTCGTCTTATCTTCGTCCATGTATAACTGTTCATTCAGAGTTCTTATATTACTGAATCCAGCTTTCTTTATGCTGTTAATGTAATTTTCCTTTGTTAATGCTCCATCAATGCAACTACACCAATCCTCGGTATCGACCGATTCTCCATGAACTTCTTTGCTTGTGACTAAATCTGAAATTATCATTCTTCCCTTACCATTCTTCTTCAATATTCTATAAATTTCCCTGAATGTTTTTACCTTATCAGTAGCTAAGTTGATAACACAATTACTTATCGCAACATCCACTGTATCGTCATCGACTGGGATTCTATCTTCTATATCTCCTTTTCGAAACCCAACATTGGTAAACCCATTTTCTTTGGCGGCGGAAGTTGCTTTACGTAACATACTATCAGTAAAGTCTATACCGATCACTTTACCGTTATCCTTAACTTGTTTAGATGCCAAGAAAGCATCTATTCCAGCACCCGAACCTAAATCTACGACAACCTCTCCTGTTTTCAGATTAGCATAATTAAGTGGAGCGCCACAACCAACTCCTAATATAGATGACTGAGGTATTGAATCTAATGATTTGTCATCATAACCGATAGCAAGTGATGATAGTTTGGGATTAAAATCAGTTGTATTGCAACATTCCTGTGGCGTGCAACAACAATCTGAATTTCCGCTTAACGCAATCCTACCATACCTGTCTTTGATTTTTGCCTTCAACGCGTCTTGCTTCATATCATTATTGTTTACTACAGAAACTATTTAAGTTGT
The DNA here is from genome assembly GCA_005877075.1 of Nitrososphaerota archaeon. Lineage (GTDB taxonomy): Archaea > Thermoproteota > Nitrososphaeria > Nitrososphaerales > Nitrososphaeraceae > TA-21. The sequence continues at coordinate 5,094 of VBPX01000062.1, forward strand.
TAAGGAGACTATAGTAAACTAGGTGACATATTGGAAATAAAAGGACAAGAAGTAAACCAGCTCCCAATATATAAGAATGAATGTAGTTTTGAGGGATACGACGCAGCAATATTGATGAAGGAAACAGCCAAAATTCGCAAGTTAATTACCAAAAGAGGAACAATGGAGATGTTAATACCGCTTTGTTGCTCTACAAAGCCAGTAAGATACAAAGAATTTAGACGATTAATGAAAGGTATCAGTAGCAAGACGCTCGCTCGCAGATTAAAAGAATTAGAAGAAGGAGGAATTTTAGAAAGGCAAGCATACAATGAGATACCGCCTCGAGTAGAATACAGACTTAGCTCAAAAGGACAAGAATTAGTAGAATCTACAATTACTCTATTGCAATGGATGAAAAAGTGGTCAAATTCTAAGTCAAAGTCTAAGTCTTGATACTAAGTGAAATCGTTTACAAACGACCGGTCCTAAATCAACGGTCTCTTATAATTATTTTCTTTCATGAATTTATACAATTAAGAAATTATAATCAGAAACAAAAAGCCAAATACGTTGTATTAGAACCCTAATACATGAAGGACACTAATCCCGACGGCTCCAGACCTATGAATTTAGTCTTAAGTATTAGTATCGATTTTAGTTCCTCGTAATCATATCAAATTATATCAGAGAAGTCAAAAATTGATGGGCATAGCTATTGAAGAAGCTAAAAGACATCAGGATTCTCTAATTCACCAAATTATGTGTTACTCAAGATAAGACAATTGTTCTATATACCATATGGGGAAAAATGACCAATCTCTACATTAATACTATACGACAGACAATATGCTTTGGAATGAGGCATTGTGAGCTTAGTCTTCGAAATCGTGGCCAAAATAGCCGAAATATGTATAAGTTACTCACAAATCACCATAACATATTATATTGCAACAGGCACGGGTGGATGGTACTGATTTACAGATTATAAGGTTACTTGCTAGAGACTCTAGAACTGCTTACAAAAGTATAGCTGTTCATGTTGGAATAACACCACGTTCTACAAAAGAAAGAATTAATAAAATGGTTTCAAATGGCGTAATACAAAAGTTTGTGGTACTTGTAAACCCAATAATATTTGGATATGAAACACTATGTGTTTTAATAGTTAAGAATATGGATAAGACGACTAAAGAACAAGACATACTCAAAAAGATAAGCCTTTTGGGAGATGTTATTGCCTATTCAGAGGAACTAGAGCGATCTTATATTATCGGACTATATGTTAAGGATATAGCACAATACAAAATAGAGACAGTGACTGAGTTACTAAAACCAGCAACGGTAGAAGCTTTCTTTGCAGATTTTAGTCCAACACCAACCATGAAGATTCATAATTCTGATCTAGAGATTATGAAATGTTTGCTATCAGATGCTAGAAAGTCAGTTGAGGGAATTGCTAAAGAAACTTTGCTCTCGCCCAGGACCGTGGCAAGAAGATTAGAAAAAATGAGAGAAAACCATGTTTTACAATTTACTATTTCAAGAAATCTATCTTCTATGCGATTAACTGGTTATATGGAATTTGAAGTATTAATTCACGTTGAAATACCTAGACACCGGAGCATACTTGAAGAAATATACCGTGAATTGGACGAATACTTGATTTATATTCCAGGTTGGTATCAAAGAGAAGTTATTGTCGCCGTATTCTTTTGTGCGAACATTTCTACAGCCAAGTTAATATTAAGAAGATTAGAATCTTATAATGGAGTCAATAAAGTCGAGTCGTTTATAAGAACTAGTATAACAATTAATCAAAACTGTTTAAAGAGAGAGATTGATAAAAGAATAACAATTAATCAAAACTATCTATCATCATCGGCTGATGCAACAACAGAAGACTGACTGTTTTTATACCTACACAATAATAATCAGACAAATGTTAGAAAACTTATACTAAAACTATACCTTGATTTGCACAATACTTAAAATAATCTTATCTTTATATTGTTACATGACCTCTCGTAGAAGGGGAAACTCAATAGAGAATGCTACAAGCAGTCACTATCAGCGCTTGACAGCCGATAATTCGCTGTTAGTTCTAATTGATCACCAAGTGGGACATTTGCTGACCATTAAGGACATAGACCAAGAGGAGTTACGCCATAATGTGGTTGCGTCGGCACGCGCAGCTCGTGTCTTAGGTGTCCCAGTCATTCTCACATCAACTGCGCCAAATATATTTGGTCCCACTTTACCAGAGCTGACAGAGGCGTTACCAGGTGTAGAGAACATAGAACGAAGTATCATCAACGCTTGGGAGGATCCAAAGGTAAGCCAGGCTATAAAGGATACCGGACGACGAAAGGTTCTCTTCTCGGCTCTAACTACTCATGTATGTCTGGCTTTTCCTAGCATCTCGGCTGCCAGTGAAGGTTATGACTCATATGCTCTACTTGACGGTTCTGGTACATGGAATGAAACCTTACGGGTAAGCGCAATAGCTCAGATGCAGCAAGCAGGTGTTATTATTTCGTCAGGCTTCGCGGCGTTTGTTGAGATGGTTCATGATAATGCAAATCCAATTGCTCCCAAAGTCTATGCAGCCCTTGATCTTCCAGGTGGCAAATCACTATCACAACTACTCAAGGGCAGGGCCTAACCAAGGTCTTAATAGGCCAAATTCTAATTCAGGGTGAAGATTATGGTGTTGTGTCTTATTTCAGTTAGTGAAAATACCAAGATATCCTAGGCGCCATATGTATGACTGAACAACACAGTTCGCCTAAATCTGTTCTGTCGAGTCAAAGACTATTCAGAGCTCTGTGGATAGCCAATACAGCCTCAAATATTGGTACTTTCATGCAAAGCGTTGGTAGTGCTTGGCTGATGACATCGCTTTCCGCTTCACCATTAACCGTTGCGCTTTTGCAAACAGCAACTAGTCTATCTATTGTACTCCTAGCCTTACCAGCAGGCGCACTTGCAGATGTATTTGACAGACGTCGACTACTTTTAATAACACACTATTTTATGCTTGTAGTTGCAGCAACGCTTACCTTGCTTACTCTAACTGGATTTATTACACCATCTATTCTTTTATTATTAACCTTTCTTTTGGGCGTGGGCGCGGCGGTGAGCCTGCCATCAGCAATGGGCTCTGCGATGGAACTGGTACCAAAACCTGATGCACAGCATGTTATAACACTTGGAGGAATAAGTATCAACATAGGATTTGCCGTTGGTCCAATATTAGGCGGACTGGTAGTAGCAGCATATGGACCTTGGTCTGTGTTTATGCTAAATGCACTGTCATTCGTAGGTCTCATAATATTTCATCAGAGATGGCATAGATCTCCATATTCTGGCCAACTACCACCCGAACGTGTAGTTGGTGCGATGCGCGCCGCATTAAGATATGTACGCCACTCCACACACATACATGGATTATTTGTTCGGGATTTGGCATTTTCTATCAGTAGTAGTTCGCTGATGGCACTATTACCAGTCCTAACTAGGCAAGTATTGGGACTTGGGTCAACGGGTTTTGGAGTACTAGTAGGATGCTTTGGCCTTGGAGCTATAATCGGAGGTTTTATTGTCCTTCCACGACTGCCAAAGAAACTTTCGATAGAATGGGCGGTAGGCGGAGCGATTTTAGTATTTGTCGGTACTCTGATAACTTTGGCTTATCAGCCAAATTTTGTCATTCTTTGTTTTGCAATGATAACAGGCGGTATTGCACAACTCATCATAATATCCAGCCTCAACTTTTCGGCATATAGATCTGCTCCAAAATGGATTGGAATTCGTGTATTGTCTATCCATATACTCGTATTTCAAGCAGGTGTGACTGGTGGAAGTGTATTGTGGGGTACTCTTGCGGACTTGCTTGGGGTTCCTAATGCATTGTTACTTGCTTCCATTGCATTGATAGGTGGTTTGACTACAATGACTCACTATAAATTATTATTGCATGGCAAAGATCTTGACATTATTCCAGCTCTACATTGGCCACTACCACAAATAACAGCCAATATAAGGCCAGATGATGGACCAGTATTAATACAGATTGAATATATAGTAGATAGAGCAAAATCAAAGGATTTTGAATTTGCAATAGAAGTGCTAAAAAATGTCCGCCTGAGAGATGGAGCGACAAATTGGGGTGTTTTTCATGATATTTCAAATCCTGATCGTTATGTTGAGACATTCATCGCCGAATCCTGGGCTGAGCATCTGCGTTATCATGAACGCTTTACAAATATCGATAGAGAAATAGAAGATCGTGTTCTTTCCTTTCATATTGGCAAGGCTGCTCCCGTAGTTAACCACTTTATTGGCTTAACAAGATAATGATCTTATAATCTCATCTTGGTCTGGCTTCTTTTTATCAGTCAGCCCTCCCACTAAAATTGAGCATATGGTAAAGAATCCTCCATAAACAAAATCGAGGGTATTTTAAATGCCAACAGTCTGATACAAACAATTGCTTGAATCAGGCTGTTCCCCAACGAAAGTAACAGGGTCGGATTTCCTGGATTAAAGTTAATCGATAGAAAGAGCTAAATACCAAGTAATAGAACCCTAATACATGCAGGGTTCGAATCCCGACGGGCCTGAAAATGTTTCGACTGAATATTCAGCCATTTCCCTCGGGCCATTAGAGAACGAATATTATATTCTGGCAACCACTACAAAAACTAATTCTCCTAAAAATGAGTCGAGTCAACATTAAAACAGAGAAACAAAATTCTAATATTAAATATACCAATGGCTTGGTATTAGTAAAAAACACATCTTACTAGACTTAAAGTGGTGGTTTAACCATGTTTAACTTATGAATTCAAAAATAATTAAAAAGGAGATATTAAAATGAATATCATACTAGATACCCCGCTCTTAAGACCAAATGAAATTACAAAGGCAAAACATGGAGAACCAAAGACCTCTGCAATATTGCTAATATCAGTAGCAATAACTATGGCAATTATTTTGTTGATGTATGCTGGACTATCATACACAGAAGGCATGATGAAACAATATTCTACATGTGTGGATAAAATAGAGGGCTATGAACAACGTGGTATTTACACGAGTGAAAAAGAGTTCAGATTAGCATTATCATTATGTGACTCATAATAAGAGTGTAAAATAATTTATTTTTTTGTCTATTTTTTAGTCCGGATGAATATTCAATCATATCCATCTGGGTTGGATCCGAATCGTTAACAATATGGTGCCCGACGGTCCAAGATCTGCGAATCTAAATGTCATTATTGTGATATGTGCTGTAAGTATAATGCTGGCTGGAATTTTGTTACCTTGTCTGAAAAAATATTAGCCGTGTAATAGACAAGCTTATATTTAAATTTAGGCAGTAAACTCAAAATCAGATTGTGGTAATGGAGATCAGTCAGTATGCCATTTTTATGATAGGAATATCTGCAACTTTTTTTAGTTTATGGAGTACAGTACCTCAAATTAGGAAGTCCCTAAAAACTAAGAAAACAGACGACGTATCTAAGTGGCTTATTCTATCCCTTATCGGTGGACTTTCTTTATGGGTTCTTTATGGAATTGTAAAGCCAGATATAATAATCGCAATCGCTAATGCCATCGGCGTATGCTTGAATGTTTGGCTTTTACTTCTCAAATTCAAATATACTAGATCTAAGTAAGGCGCTCATGATTACTAGGCGGACCAATGGAGATAGTATTGAAGTCAAGTTATTACCTTCTATTTCGTTCAAACTCATAGAACAGGCAAACTGCACATGGTATCTTAAATACGACTTAAGAGAAATGGTTAGATAAAATGTCTTCTATGTTACTACATGGTAGAAGAGTCATACATAACCAAGGTTTTACCAAATTCAATCAAATTTTATTTACCTCGAGTAGAGGGATACATGGACGTTGTAAAGGAAATAGTCGCAGAATACGGTAGCATGTCACTGACAGAGTTTGACGGTTACTTTGAAGGTAAATTCGAACCCGTTAAGTATACGCGATTAGAAGTTCACACTTCGAAGGTGCAAGAGCGACATATTATAGAATATGCAAATGAGATCCGTGCTAGATTGAGACAAAATTCTTTGGCTTTTGAATTCAATAATAAGCTCATACTTGTATCCAATAAAAAAAGAAGAAATGCCAAATAACTGCATGGATCCCAATTGTTAATCATTCACGTCCCGAAGGGCTCATAAAATAACGTTTTTCTTAATTACATATAATAAAATTCTAGTTTTAGAAATTCTAATAATAGTCTGTATGAATATTCAGTCATATCCCTCAGAACTGTATTTTCTATGATTCTCATGATAGTATATTGTATTGAGTAGTTACAAATGTTTTATTGGGCTTGTGCAGATACTTCATCAGATAACTGTCCAAT
>VBPX01000120.1 GCA_005877075.1 Nitrososphaerota archaeon
TAGTATACTATTTCGTAGGATTGAAGATGGCGTAGGTTTTTCAATAAGCCCATTTTTGTACATGCACTCTGCAAGTAAATTAAATGATTCCAATTGGTCTACCGGGAGTTTAGTGGATAAGACTTTGGTTCTTTGGTTTTTGTCATCTAGTTTACCGTCTTCATTTTCTTTAGACAATATGGCTATTGCTGTATGTATACCAGCTTACAGCTATAAATGTTTGGTAGACTTGTAGACTTGTGTCTAGATGGACATCCAAAACTATGAAATATTTAACAGCATTGTGATTGGAGATGTTGCCTCATATACTGTAAGGAATATTTCCTAAACCAACCCTATTGGAAGATCATTACAACTAGGTGGTATACTATTCGAACACATACAGAGGTCTACTTTATCGTAAAGCTTGAGTAAACCTGTAGACAAATGAAATTGAATATCCTGAATGCTTTGATAGGCTTGTAAACAAATTAGGTTTACAGACCGTAGCTTCAGTCCCCTCGTTATGCCAAACTACTCTTTGACGTTTACCCTGGCAATCTTTCGGCTATGTATTTTCTGAAATTCTCTTCCCTGCTCTTACAACTATGTCATACAATTCTTTGTTTTCTTCCTTTAATTTCTCTAGACTAATTGGAAAATATCCTTTGCTTGCACTTCTAAGGCCCTCCTTTATCATTATTTTAGCATTGAAGTTCAAAATTTCTAATTTGTCGCATTTGTCTAACCAATTCTTTATTACAGAATAAGATTCTTCTTTAGGAAGGGACTTTACATTTAGCAGATATGGCGAAAGTATTCTCCAGATTATATACTTTCTAAAATCAGACAACGGATTTTCTAGTATTCCATTTTCTATCCACTTTATTTTGTTTATCCGATTTTCATGCTCTTGGCTTTGTGAAATCATAATCTGAAATTTCCTATGCTTCCTCTCCTGCTTTTTTAACTGTTCAATATCATCAATCCTCTTTTGAATCAGCCATCTTCTAAAATCTCGCAGCAAAGGCTGTATACACGGTCTTTTGCTGTCCCATTTTTGTACTATCTTAACCTCTGGACCATTATTTTTGTTAGCCAAACATTTCGAATTTAGGCTTCCTGGAATTCTTAGCAAACATGACTTTACAGTAGGATTGTGTAGACGATCCTCAGTGCTTTCTGTAAAATATTCCTCAGCAAATTGAATAAACAGACTCGTCAAGTCCTTGTTTAGGTATTTTGTAAAATCGTAGAATGTTTCATATTCTTCTAAAATAATTCCGCTAACTGGTTGGTAAATATGATAGCCATTACCTGTCCATAATACTGTGGGATTTCCACCTATGCTTTCTTTTTCAATCTTGTATAGGGCTTTATTTAATCCATTTTCTAATAATTTTTCTCGGTTTGAATTTCCTCGTCTGCTAAAGTCCTTCAAGTCTAAATCAACCATTAAGATACTTACTGCTGTTCTATTAATTCCATGAAAACTCGTATAGGAAGGATAAGCATTGATTCTGCAATCCTCGTAGTTTGAAAGCCTGAAGTATTTCAGCGCAGACTGCTTATCAAAAACCTCAACTTGATGTCCTAGAGCCTTCGTCATTATCTTTCTTGGGAATAAAGGTTCTTGGAAATGGTCAAGGATGAACTCGAAATCTAATTCCATCCCACTCACTGTCGATATATAGATTTAGCATCATATCCTTCGAGTTCAGGATCTTCCTTTGGTTCTGGACTTTGTTCAATAGAGTTGTAGGGGATTATTATTTTGCCCTTCGGAATAAAAAAATTATCCGCTGTGCCTAGAGTGGATAATTTCCCATATAGTTTGGCCTCCTTACCCTGTAAATATTTCATCTTTCCAAATATCGTACTAGAGTAATTACCAAAAACAGCCTTTGAAAAGTATCCACTCAGCTTGATACTTTTTTCATACTCTTCAACAAATTTGCAGATGCATAACCTTTCATTATTTTTGTTATAGAGTTCAAATTTGTTGATCTGGAGTGGACATTTTAAAAGAGCAAAAATTGCAAGTTCTAACCAGTTTTCAGGTATATACTTGTAAGAACTAGGTAGAACTATCTTTTGATATTGTAAAATATTATCCACTCGACCCATATTCCATAATTTCTTTATTTTTGAGATGTAGTTCTCGTAGTCAATGTCGAATGCAGTTGATGATTCAGCTGGTGATGGTTCAGCTGGTGACGGTAGATCTACTACAAGGCTATACTCTTTTTGTCTCTTATCTACGTCAGAATCTTGCTCGTTGATTAGCCCATTTTTAATAAATTCGTCGAGGTAAGTTCTTTTCATATTATTGGTTGGAATTGACTTGCCAGTTTTCATCTTTATTTTGCTCTGCTTTTTGCTTAAACAGTTCAATAACTATCTCTTTGTATAGTCTTAACTTGAAACTAGGAATGCCGCTTGTGTTCCTTGTGATATACATGAGTTCATGTAAATCACTATCTATATCTGCAATTGTAAGGGATTCATTTCCATATACCAATGGTCCCCTAAGATGGGCCCTTGACAATGTTATAATGCTAAGTAATGAGAAAAGTCTGTTTGCTATCCTATTGTCAACGCCTTTCTGTGCGGGCAATGTTTCGCCTAGTATTTCACAAAATGGAATCCATACGGGATTCTGAGTTGGATTCGAATTAAACTTCCTGATTGTTTGAGTTAGGTACAATACACATTTCCTTGCGAGTTCGGCGTCTCTGTTAGATACTATCAGTGATTGTTGCAACAGTTTGGGAAGACCTTTTGTTTGGCCTGTTAGTTTTACGCCTTCACGATATTTTTGTGCAATCATATTTGGCGAATCTATTAGAAATCTGCTTTGTATCTCAGGCCACTCTGGCCAGTCAGACTCGTTTTTGGCGCTGCAGAAGATACAGGCGGGCCATCCAACTGTTACTATATTTTTTACCTCAAACCCACGCCCATCAACATTGTAGACATATGGGTGCTCTACCTCAAGTTTATCATGGGACAGTATTGGTTTCAATATATCCCAAGTCTGTTTATGTGGTGGCTCTAAGAATATCAGTAATTTACCTCTTAGGTCAATCCTCATTTTGGCATCACTGAATAATTTACGAAGGTCTTCTTCGAGTTCTATCCTCCTATCAGGCGCCGCAGTCTTTATCTGTCTTTTTAACGCTATAATTCTTGAGTCTAATTGGAGTCCTTTACTATCGACCAATACTCCCCTCTGTCTGATTATCACTTTGGGTGACATTGATCCATAATTCCAGACGTCATGCTCTGGGAAATATTGAATTGTCTGCATTATTGGATACGTCTTACCTTCACTTGTTGGAGCCAGAATTGCCAGGTTTGTTGGATCGGCAGAATCCTTACTTAATCCAGTATAGAAAATTTTACGGACTAATGCATCTTCCTGTTTGACCGTTTTCTTTATTGTACTTATAACGAATTCTGCATAATCATCATCTGGAATAGGTTCTCCATCTGGAATAGGAAAATATTTTTCAAGCTCCAAAGCTGGTTTTGATTCGACTGCTGATGACTCTGATTTTGATTCTTTAAGTTGATCTTCCTTCTCTGATTCTTCTTCCTCCCTCAGAGATAGAATCTTATCAAAATTGTAATCTAAAACGTCTGAGAGTTGTAGGGCATGTTCCTTGCTAATGCCTTTATCTTCAAGTGTCTTTTTAAAGTATCTAGAGGTTCTGGACCAGTTGGAATTATCTATTGGACATATGACAATTTTTTTATCATAAACATGATTGAGTGAAAGTATAATGCTGTTTATGCTCCTGCGAAACACAAAGCTAGTGACAATTTCTGATTCCTTTACTTGTGGTGT
>VBPX01000033.1 GCA_005877075.1 Nitrososphaerota archaeon
TTGGCATTGCTTGGATGTATATGAAGATCTATCTACAGGAACTAAATCTTTCATAAAATATTTTTCCCTAAAAATAGAGGATTACTACATAAATTTAAATTAATTTGATTCTGCTCTAGCAAATTCTAACTCTCATTCTGTCTTTTTTAATTATTTTTGACTGTGCTATTTTAGTTAAACAACCTTATCAATTATTTTCGCCAGAAAATAACTTTTCCTAATTGATTTTCAATAGCATTACCATTAACGAAAATCATATTGTTTCATCAATTTTATTTGCTGTTAACGTAGTTATCTTTATCTGCAATGTTTTTTAGAAAGCAATAGTGGTACATCCTTGTAAGAATAGTCATGCCAAGATCCAAAACGGAAATTTCTAGCAGACCTGTGAAAGGTGGTTCATCGCAAGGTGATGAATCCTTCCCAAAATGGGCAGAAGATGAAATCAAATCTGTGGAATTTGGTGAGCCAGAAATACTAACGAGATCAGGATACATATTGGCCGTGTACGATGAAGTTTATAAGATTGATTTACAGATATATGAAGCTCTTTCCGATGGAAGGACAATAATAGAAGGATTGGATGTCCCTAAAAATTTGAAAATTTCAGATTTCCTAAAAGGGTTCATTTATGAATTTAGAATAAAAATGTTCAAGGGTATATTAAGTTCTAAATTAGTAGAGCTCTTAAAAAGCAAGTACAATCTTGATATGAATGCGATATATAGATTTGAATTAGAGGATCTTCAGCTTATGGATGTAGAATCAGATATGCCAACCTCTGTTAATATTAGTGAAGATGAAGATGATTGAATGATCTAACCTTTTCCTTCTACTATTTTTCTAAATGATGCACCCACAATTGGATTTACTAAGTAAGGTATCGTATGTTTTAACCATACGCCACCTCTCATAAAAAATGGTACAACAATTTCCAATCTATTTGAGGTGGAAGCTTTTATGATTGCTCCAGATACAGTATGAGGATTAAGATAAAATCGTTCCTTACTTTTGAACCTATTGCCAAAAGACTGGTGATGGAAAAAATTGGTTTTTACGCCTATGGGGCTCACAACAGTAACAGATACTCCTGTACCATACAATTCATGCTGTAATGATTCAGAGAATCCAAGCATCGCAAACTTTGAACCACAGTATGCAGCTAATCCAGGAAGTCCAAAGCTAGCTGCAAGAGATGCAACATTTATTATGTGTCCACTTTTTTTTCTTAGCATCGAAGTTAGAAATGCTTTGGTACAATAAATCATACCAAAGTAATTTGTGGAAGTCACTGATTCGATTTCCTCTATAGACTGATCAGCTACTTTTCCTAAAATTCCAATTCCTGCATTATTTACCAAGATATCAACAGAATCATAAACTGAAAGTACATCTCTAGCCATTTGCTTCACTTCGGATTTACTTGATACATCACATCCAAAGTTCATAGATTCACATTTCCCACTTAGTTCAGATGAAACTTCAGTCAATCGTTCATTGTTTCTAGCAACAAGTATAATTGCTTTGACTTGTCGTTGTGCAAAATCTAATGCTGCTGATCTTCCTATACCTGATGATGCACCAGTTATTACAACTATTTTTCCTTTTAACTTATTCATTGCAAACTCTCGTTTATTTCATCAGACTCTATATTCAGTATTCTTGGTTAACTATTGTCCAAATTTTTAGATTTTATTTGATTTGCAATGGAATCTTTACCAATTGTAATTCTCATAAGTGCAATCCACATGATAATAAGTGGCACATGATATGTAGCAATTCTCCAAGCTATGATTACAGACAGCTGAGATGAGTTTAGAACATCGTGTAGATGTGGAATACTACTAATATTTGTGATATATGCCCAGACGCCCAATTCTGCTAAACCCGACCCGCCGATGGTTATTGGCAATGTCGATAGAGCCGTAGAGGCTGATGTAGCCATAAACGATTGAAAAATTCCTACATGATGACCAACTGCTTCTGCAAGCACTAGAAACGAAATACCCTGGAAGATAAAGGCTACAAAAGTTATTGCCATTCCTACTGAAAGAACCTTGACTGAATTAAATGATGTAAAATTTTCTCTACTCATCTTGCATAAATCCTCTAGGGCAATATTTGTAGAATTTATCAGACGTTCCGATCTTTCTTTGGACAAGAATTTTCTAATTAAATTTAATGCAAACTTAGGGAGCTGCAAATTTCTATTTGCAGACAGTACAACGACCAGAAACCAAAAGCCAAATGTTGGTATAGCAACAAGGATAATCAAAATACCGATAAAGGAACCCCCGCCAAAGATAGCTACGCCTCCTGCAATGAATGCCAATATACTCCCTACAAAAACATCTGCTATTATCTCCGCCGTCGCAACCCAAGCAGCCTTGCCAGCTGTAACTCCATTCTTAACAAGCCATGCAATCCTAACTATTTCACCGCCTATAAAAGAAGGAGTGGTCTGAGTTACAAATTCCCCTGCAATCCTAGCATTCATTGTTTTGAGCGTTGAAGTAAAATTAGGATCTATAAAATGCTTAATAAAATATCTGAAGCGGTACGCTTGTAATAGAATTCTGCCCATAACGGCCGCTACTGAAAGCAAGAATGGCAATGGACCCACTGAAAACACATCTGCGGGAGAAACGGGTGTAAAAGTGAATAATAATAAGAATGGAATGAGACTAACAGCAACTGCAATTATTCTCCATTTCAAACTTTAATCAAGGCAAAATAGTACACAGGCATATAATAATCAATAGAATTAATATATTCACTTCTCTGTTTCAAGTATATTTGGAAACAATTTTTGTTACTGGGACAGCGGGCTCTGGCAAATCTCTTCTTACATCTAAACTGATAGAATGGTATAAGGATAATAATTATTATCCCATTTCAATGAATCTTGACCCAGGTGTCATTTCTCTACCTTATGAACCCGATGTTGATGTAAGAAATTATATTGACATAGAAAAGATAATGTCTGACCATGGCCTGGGGCCAAATGGCGCACTCATAATGGGCGCAGATTTGATAGCAACAAAATTAGATGAAATCCAAGAAGAAGTATTTAATTTAAACCCAGATTTTGTAGTCGTTGATACTCCCGGCCAGATTGAACTTTTCATATTCAGGGCAAGTGGTCCATACTTTGTTTCAAATTTTCAATCCGACAACAAGATAAATATATTTACGTTTGATGGAATTATAGCTTCATCTACCCCTATCAATTTCATTTCAATTGCATTGTTGGCAGCATCTGTAAGACTTCGTTTGAATATAACACAGATAGATGTAATGACAAAAAGGGATCTAATAATTGATAAATTACAAGATATAGTTAGATGGTCCTCTAAATTAAGCCTAGAAGAATCTTTGCAAAATGAAAAAAATATCGAATATTCAATTCTTAGTAAGGATCTATTACAGGTACTTTTTAGAAATAAGCTTATGCAAAACCCAATACTTGTTTCAAGTTTAACTATGAGTGGGATGGTAAATCTTACTGCATCGCTTTCAAGGGTACTTAATCAAGGTGAAGAAAAGGGAGAGTGAAATTGAACATTAAAGAACACATTGAGTTTTGTGAAGCAACTGCGCCTTCATCGACTGCCAATTTAGGTCCTGGCTTTGATGTCTTTGGTCTTGGACTTGATCTTTTTTATGATAAGGTATCTATCCATAAATTAGCAACAAAGAATGGAAGAATAAAGATCATATTAGGCGATGATACCAATATACCTTCCCAAGTTATAGAGAATTCTGCAAGTTTATCGGTAATGAAATTTGCTCAGAAATACAAGATTAAAGATGATCTAGACATTAGGATAACGAAGGGAGTCCCCATAGGATTGGGATTAGGGAGTAGCGCTGCATCTAGTGCAGCTGCAGTTATTGCATTTAATGAACTTTTTCAATGTAGGTTGACGGGGAACGAATTATTGGAATTTGCTGCAGAAGGAGAAGTGAGTAGTGCTGGTGTAAAACATTATGATAATGTAGCGGCTTCGTTGTTTGGAGGATTTGTAATTGTTAGAACATCACCTACATTGCAATTTATTAAAGTAAAAACACCAAAAGATCTGATACTGGTCGTTTGCGTTCCTGATATAGTAACAGCAGCTAAAAAAACAAAAGTTGCGAGAAGTCTGATACCAAAAGATATACCAATTAAGGACCTTACAAAAAATTTGTCCAATGCATGCATCATCGTAAGTGGTTTTTTCCTTCAGGACACCGATCTAATAGCGAAAGGAATAATTGACACCATAGTAGAATCTGCCAGAAAGATCCTTATTGATGGTTACGATGAAGTAAGATCAAATGCACTTGGTTCTGGTGCGCTAGCAGTTACCATAAGTGGTGCCGGACCGTCAATGATTGCATTCACAAAGTCAACTAAAAATGCACGCAAGATAGGGAATGCAATGGAACAGGGATTTATTGATTCTAAGGTCAAGAGTCGTTCTTACATTTGTCATCCAAGTAATGAGGCCAAAGTAATTTCAAAATTCTAATTTACAATAAAAAAGATGAAAAATGTGATATCATTTTTTGCTCTTGTTTAGAAATTCAGACATCATTTTTTGTCTGTCCTCATGTGCAAAACATAGAGACCATCCATAAATTTCCAATCTAAGTCCTGTGCGCAGGTCTGCATCCATTCCCCTATTTATCAACATCTTGCTTACTTTTATTGCATTGAAACTATTCTTTGCAATTTGCTTGGCCAAACTAACGCATTCGTTGATGAGTTTATTATTAAGTATTTTAGCTATCTGGCTATTTCGTTCTTTTTCCTTTTCAGCATTGTCTTTTGGTACTTCAGGAGGTAAATTATCATTAGAAGTTAAACCAATTACGCAATTTACAAGACCCATTTGGAATGCTTCGTCTGCAGATATCATCTTGCCCGTGAAAACTAGTTCTTTTGCCCTTGCAGGCCCAACTAATCTCATTAACCTTTGCGTGCCTCCCCATCCTGGAGGAATTCCTATAGTTACTTCCGGTTGACCTAATTTTGCATTACTCGATGCAATTCTAATATCGCAAACCATCGCCAATTCACAACCACCTCCAAGCGCATAACCATTTACAGCCGCTATCACTGGTTTTTCCAGCCTTTCAATCTTGTTAAGAACAGATTGTGCTGATGACGCATATTTTTCTGCATTTATTGGAGTTATATTTACCATATATGATATGTCCGCACCAGCACAGAAGGATTTTTCACCAGATCCAGTTATTATTACAACTTTGATACTCTCATCTGCACCCAGTATATCGATTGTTCTAGAAAGTTCAGAGATGACATCAATATTCATAGCATTGAGAGCTTCGGGTCTATTAATTCGCAGTACAGCGATTTCCCCTTGGGGTTCAAGCTGAATATATTTCATATTAGACATTGTGAAAACTGGAAACTGCGTTCAATTAAATCTTGTTCTAAATTCTGTCTAAAAATTCCGAAAAATACAATGATTACTATTAATAATCGTACTTCTCAAATGGTAGAAAAATAAAAAATAAAAAATGTTATTTGTACTAAATATTTTTCAGGCGCCGGCCATTCCGTTTCTAAGTTCGACAGCCTTGTGATCTTCTCCAGCGGCCATTGATTCTGCTGCTGCTTTGTGCATCTCAGACATTGCACAGCCCATCTGTGCTTCCGGTTTGCCTTTTCTCATAATTCCACGATATAAACCAGCTTCAAGAGTTTGTCCATGAGCTTTTTCCCATTCTTCTACTGGAATACTGAATTTCTTTTGAATTCTATCTCTATACCATTCTGGAATCACGTTGAATGCGCAGAATGGAATAATGCGCAAGTCAGGAGTCAAATAATGAATATCGCATCTTTGTAGTCTTTCAAGATCTTCATTATATTTATCCTGGAAATGCATCATGCCCAAAAAGAGTGAACGAACGTGCCATGAGCCCACAGAATCGAAATTACGCTTTAGTAATATACTTGAGAACATCTTTGCAAGATTTAATCCATGAGGTTGTTTGTTTTTATCTACGAATTGATTTAATTTTCTAATAACTTGCAACATTGTCCAGTATCTATTGGCACCTGATTTGATCTCGTCAGCTTTTTCTTCGAAATATTCCAAAACACCTTTGAGATCAACGAATGATGTTAGTGGAATTAACTTCTTTGTTTGAGTATCTTCGAATACATAGGTTCCAGCACCACAGGCAAAATGGATTGATAGTTCATATTTTGGCTTTTTACTAAGGGCTTCAATAACATTTGTTAGTGGCATACATGACGGAACAGGGAACCAATCGTCGGTTGAAATCTCTCCGTTTGTTTGTTCTTGTATTCTTTCTATACAGTCTGGGATCGTAATTCTATATTTTTCACGTTCTTTTTTACCCATTCTTCCAGTTAATGAAACAGGCTGGAAATTGACTGCATGAACCACATCAAGATGTTTTTGAGCGTATCTAATAATTGGGCCTAACTCATGATCATTAATGGATTTAATAACAGTTGGAACAAACACTACAGTCGTTCCACATTTTCTTGCAGACTCTAGAGCATATGGAACTTCCCAATGATTCTTTGGATTTGTCCTTGGAGTTACTCCGTCAAATGATAAATACAGATTACTTACTCCAGCATTTCTTACTTGACGCATAGTTTCTGGCGAAAGTGCCAATTTGATACCATTCGTATTCATCTGTACGTGATCCACACCTTCTTCTTTCATGATCCTAATGATATCTGTGATATCATCTCTTAACATCGGTTCACCACCTGTGATCTGAATTGAATTTCCAGCTATTGGTTTTTCCGCCTTTAGAGTTTTCATCATGGCTCTAACTTGTTCATGGGTAGGTTCGTACAAATAAGCACCTTCTAATCCTTTCTTAACATAAAAGAAACAGTACCAGCAGGTAAGATCACATCTATTGGTGACTATCATATTGGCTAGTCCAGAATGTGACAAGTGATTAGTACATAAACCGCAGTTAGTAGGACAGGCACATTTATCTACCATAACATTTGGAGCATGGGCACCTTTTCCATCCATCCAATATGTGCTAAATTTATTATACATCTTGTATGAACCAAAGTATAGCTCTTCACACTCTCCGTGTGTAGGACAAGTTTTTGTCATGAAAACTTTTCCTTCTCTTTCAAAGACTTCAGCATCTAGAATCATATTGCAATCGGGACAGATACTTTGCGTAAATCTAATAGTCCTCTTCTCCGTGTTAAGCTTATTAACCGTACGATTAGATATTTGAATTAATTCCACTCAATTTCACCTAGGTTATTCATCTCGAATTTTGTATTTTTCCTATATAAATATAATGTAACTAATAATATGGTGATTAGTTTGCTTATAAATCAAGAGTAAATAGTAATACTAAGATATATACTATGTTCTGTTATCGAATTTAGCCGTTATTATGAATTTATCCGATAGGACCAAGAAAGCAATGGAGGAGATAGGTTTAGGTAGTTATGAAATAAAGGTGTATGTTTCATTGCTGGAAAATGGTTCAATGGCAGCTTCTGAGATAAGTAAAAAATCCAATGTCCCTTATTCAAAGATATACGAAGTGCTAAATTCGTTAGAAGAAAGCGGATGGATTGAATCCAACAGTTCCAGGCCACAGAAATTCTTTCCAAATTCTCCCCAAACTGCGACAGAATCTACAAGAACATTGATGGAAAAAAAAATGGATTCCAATAATGAGTTAATAGTACAAGAATTAATGCCAGTCTATGAAAAGACAGGTATCAAGGAGAGGCCGGAGATATGGGTTGTAATGGGCTTGTACAATATTGCTAATAAGGTTCAAGATATAATTCAGAATTGTAAGAAGGAGTTACTTGTTGCGTTACCGCAAGGAGCGGAAAACATTGCAGGTATCATTCAAGCAACCTTAAGAACACTATCAGAGAAAGGTGTAAAAATTGCATTCTTGGTGTCTGAAAATACAAGTAAGGAGACTATACTCATGATATCTAGAGTTGCAGAGGTTAGAATTAAAAATAATATGTTTGGCGGAGGCGTTATAGGAGATTTGAATCAGGTTATGATCCTGCTTGGTAATGGAAGAAATGAAAAGGGTTCTGTAGAACCGATAGCAATATGGGCGAATCATATTGGTTTGGCAGGATTTGCAAAGGAATACTTTAGTTATTTATGGTCTGATGCAAGCTCAAAGTAAGGAAACATTGAATTTGAAATTGCGGCATTCAATTTTGATATCTACAATTTAATTTTTAAGTATCCATAAATGTAATAGTAATGGACAAACAATGACGGATTAGCCCTACTGAATACAATATGAAGTAGATCTTGAGTTAGGAGTTTGTCCGCTCGAATAAATGCAGTTACAAGTTTATCCACTCTAAAATTACTCGTACTTTTCAGGTGTCAATTAAATTGATAATCTCCAATTAGAACAGATGTCAGAAACTTGATAAATAGCAACTATTTCAATGAAAACATTGGTACTAATAGAAGCTGCTTGTTCACTTGAAAGTTTTAGGAGGTTCATCATTATAAGTACATGTAGATCCTTTATACCTGAAAGTTACATGCATGACTTTGAAATCTTTCCTGAACGTGAGGAAGGACCCGGAGCCATTTATATAGAAGCAGCTGACAAGGTGACTCTTAAAAAAATTCGCGAAATGACATTTGTAAATGCCAAAGAGGTACTAGGGATAATATATTCTTCAAAGAGTGGAAATACGAATCTTAAATGGCGTCAAACAAGAAGGAAAAATGGAAAGGTCACTGGCAATGCTTCTCCGAATGCACTAGTGAATTTGGTTGAATCAGATGTAATAACCCAAGATTGGGTAAATAGTTATCTTGAATCTTCAAAACACAGTAACGAAGGCAATAATGATTTAGGGAAAAATACTAATTCCAACCGATAAGTTAACAGTTTAAAATGTGAAAAATAATTCATATGATTGTCAGGGATTCAAAGCATTCTGAAAAATCAAAAGCAATTATTCCAGAAGACCTAGACGATCTCTTTACTTTAAGAAGAATAATTGAAATAAATGACAATATTATCACAGATACGACAAGATCAATTAAACAAAGAACTGAATTTTCTAGACCTGATAAGGGAGAACGAATAAAAATAAGAATATTACTAAGGATTGAAAGCGTCAAATTTGATGCGACAGTTGATAGAATAAGAATAGGAGGAACGATACTAAATAGTGATAATGCGTTAGTTCCGAAAGGTGTTCATCATTCTATATCAATTATGGTAGATGATATGATAATTTTAGAAAAAAAACAATGGAAACAAATTCAATCTACCATATTAAAAAATTCTGGTAACAATACAATTTATTTATTAATTTCGATTGATATTCAAGAAGCTGCAATAGCATTAGTAACAGGAACTCATGTAAAAATTTTACCTAATATTTACTCGGGTCAGAGCGGAAAAAGATTTCAAGGCTCTAAGAAAATAAATCCAAATATAGATAATTTCTTTGATGAAATAGTTAGAGGAATTAAAAGTGTTACTAGCGTACATACTCAAGAACAAATGCTAGTATTGTTTGGTCCTGGTGAGACAAAAAGGAGGTTTTTCAATTTTCTTTCTAAAGAAATCAATGACAAAATAACTATATTGGAGGGGATCGACGTAGCAGGAGAGGACGGTATTTTTGTATCGTTGCGTTCATCATCATTAAAAGAGCTATTAAAAAGTAGTAAAATTGGTATAGTATCATCGTTATTAGACAATATATTTTATCTAATTCATAAAAGTGAGCCTAAATATGCAATTGGCGTTAATGAAGTAAAAGATGCCGTAACTAACAAGTCAATTGATTGTCTGATATACTCTAACTCGATTTTAGAAAAACTCAATGAAGATGATTTTATTGAACTATTGAATCTGACCGAGATTATCGGCGGAAAAATATACGGAGTAGATGGATCCACAGACATTGGATTAAGAGTTTCTTCTTTGGGTGGGATCGTGGGACTGCTTCGTTATGCCACAAGATAATATAAATAGAAATACTTGCATATCAGGTAGCGGTACTCACTAACCAACCAAGGTAATCTTTGTTAATAGTATTCATTTTGACTTCTACTATTTCAGGTACCTCGTATGGATGAATTTTTTTGATCTCATGCATTAGTTTTGAGGATGAAATAGTCTTGAATAAACATAGATATTCAGTATGATTTTGCATTTTGTTGTTCCAAAAATAAATTGAATTTATTTTAGCAATATTTACACATGCACATAGCTTTTTTGCAACCATTTGCTTCGCTACTTTATTTGCAGATTCCTTGGATTGAAATGTCGAAATAATTATAGATCCTCTACTAGGAGATATTTTTGGTTTCTTCATAGTCATGCATTATCAGATACGCATTATTTTACAGATTATTTTTGTTATAAAAAGACTACCTATTGTGTATGTTCTCCAATTGAGGATTTAGAATTCCGATTAAATGAACCCATAGGTACATCTGGAAAATTATCGGTAACTCTTTGTTCCGCAACAACGCTTGCTTCTGCCAGTATATTGTTAATATCTCCTCCTGATGGATTTAATGCAAATCCTACATCACTAGTGCTATTAGCATTAACCATAATATCACTAAAGATGTCATTGATTTCTCCCAATTCGGTATCCACATTTGGCATCAGTCCCGTTAGTCCTGTTTTTACTTTTGAAAGTGTCCCAACAGCTGGTTTTAGTGCCGTAAGTGCATCTCCAATATCAATAGTAGATTCAAGTCTCATATGTACTTGCTCAAGAGACATTTTTAATTGTGATATAGTCTTGATTGTTCTTCTAACCTGGGAAAGTTCATTTGAGAGCATTTTACTTTGCTGGCCATCATGATTTTGTAAATGAGTAACAATTTGATTAAAGAGAGTTCCATCTTTAGATTTTAATTTTTCCAAAAGTGAATCTAACTTTTGGGTTTGAATGCCTAATCTATTCCTGGCAGATTCCATTGTTGGTTTTAGAGGCTTTTGTGACCTCAAACTTTCTCTTATTATTTCCGTGGTGTCTTTTTTGGCCTCCTTATTCCACTGGTTTGTAAAGCTAGTCATATGGATCTAAACTAATCAGTAGACGTTAAATCAAATTGTCATAATTGAATAACCTACTAGTAATATTTTCTACACATATTAACACTTAGTTCTAGTATTTTTTTCTATCATATCAATTTCAACTTGAGAAGAAAATTTTTCCCTAAATGGTTAAGCAACTTAAATATCTTTTAATCTGGAATTATCTCTATTGGATCTAAGAGAATGGTGCAATCTGGATGAAATTCTTTATACTGCTGAAACGAATGAACAATACTTGCAATTTGCAGGTTATGATTATGATAAAAGAAATATAGAAAATCTATCCAAAATGAAGTCTCTTATTTCAGAGATATTCATAAGATCATTTTCTGAGCCAAAAATATTATTTTTGTCTTCAATAGAAAACTTATCTGAATCTATAACAAAGCCCCTTGAATTGAAATTGCACGATCTGAGAGGCACCAAAATCAAAAGTGATACTCTCAAATTCAATGGAAAACCGGTAAATTGGAATACTTGGAGGCAATTCAATAGTAACGAAAATGATGACAATAAAAGAAAAATTGTTTTTGATGAGTTTATAAAGAAAACGAAGTACATTTCTCCTGTAATAAATCTAAGATTTAAGAAGATAAAAGAAATTTACTTTGATTTCTCAGAAAGGATAAAAGGAAATTCAAAGGCATCATTCAATCCGCTAGATGGCTACCTAATTAGCGAAAAAATTGCTCTATCAGAACTCAAAGATTTGGTTTCTGGCATGGGAGAGCGTGCAAAAACACTCTTTAGGAAGGAGCTAAATTTTGGGAATGAACTTATCGGAAAAGATCCTGAATATTATGATGATTTTTATTTTTTTCGCAATAGAATCTTTCGCGGAATTGAGAAATATTTTTTGAAAATTGATCCTGTTATAACAGTCAACAAGACATTAAAATCCATCGGATTTGATTTTTCAAAAATTTACTTTGATATAAAGGATAGGCCAGGTAAATATCCTTCCCCGATTTGCTTCTTTGTAAAAATTCCTGACGATATCAGAGTTTTGTACAAAAATGAAAGTCCTTACTTTAATCTGCAGAGCTGTTATCATGAGACCGGACACGCAATACATGCCTCTTCAATAGATCCAAAATTAGAGTATTGGGAAAAATACAAATTTTCAATGGGAATAGCTGAAATATTTTCAATACTGATTGAGAGATTGACTAAAAATCCATTGTATTTGAAAGATATTGGAATCACAAATAGCAGGGTGTTAAGTGAGCTTGTTATCAAAAATAGATTCATGGAATTATTTTTTGTTGTTTTTTATACCGCAAATTCATTGATGAAAATGGATTTTTGGAATAAAAAACTTTCAATGTATGAAGCAAGTAGATTATATGAAAAATTAATCAAAAGATATATGGGTCTAGAAGTACCTGGAGAATATTGGATGCTACATCATATTCTTCCGGAATCAATAATGTATGTTCCTAGTTACATGCTAGCTGCAATACGAGCAGTAGAATTAGAAAGGTACCTTAACGATAGGTTCGGCGAAAAATGGTGGAAGGAGGCTAATGCGGGTAAAAAGATTAGAGAAATAATGTCGAAAGGAGAAAAAGTAAATTTGAAAGAATTCTCCAAGCTTGACCAGAATATCTATATGAAGGAGATAAGTTCTCCCTAAGTTACAACAATTTTGGAAAAGGAGAACAGGAGAATAATTTTTGGTCGGAAGTTCCAAAAGAGCTGTGTATGCTGCACTATTTGGTAATTTAGGAATATCGATAGCTAAGCTGATCGCCGCATTGCTCACTGGTAGTAGTGCTATGTGGTCAGAAACGTACCATTCTTTTTCTGATACATTTAACCAAGTATTATTATTGATTGGAATCAAGACAAGCTCAAAAGTACCAACGGAGAGGCACCCATTCGGATTCGGAAAGGAACAATTCTTCTGGTCGTTTATCGTTGCTACATTATTATTTGGCATATCAGGCATTCTCTCTTTTGAAAAGGGATTTACATCAATTTATGATCCTATACATCAAATAGTAAATACAAATGTCAGTTATGTAATACTTTTAATTTCAGCTATTTTTGAAGGTAATGCCTTGCGTATTGCCTTTAATTTGTTCAGACATACCATTGAAGCTCGTGGAGAAAAAGTAAATTTGCACAAGTTATTTACAGAATTTCAAGAAAGTAAGGATCCTACCATTCTAACCGTCATTGTTGAGGATTCAGCTGCGTTATTGGGAATAGCAATAGCTGCAATAGGAATCTACTTGTCTGACGTTACTAATAATATGATTTATGATGCAATCAGTTCTATATTAATCGGCGCTGTTCTTATGCTGTTTGCATTCTTTTTAGCAAAAGAAAATAGAGCTCTACTCATTGGGGAAGCAATGTCTAAAAAGGATCGTGTTAAAATTATTGACTCGGTTCTAAAGATTCCTGAAGTAAACAGGGTAATTACACTGAGAACTATGCATTTTGGTCCTAATGATGTCTTAGTTGCGATGGAGGTAAGTATTGTAGACAATATAAATACAGATCAAATAGAACAAGTAATAGATACAATAGAAGAAAGAATTAAATCAGTTCTTAATATAGGAACATCATCAAAGATTTACGTAGAAGTAGAAAGAGATAGTTGCCCGGTTAATTCGAAAAACTATCAGAGTCATAAGAAGAAATAGTCAGACCGTCAATTGTATGAGTATGTTTATCTCTTTCTTGTATAATGCTTTATCCCTGGTTTATTAAATGCATAATGCCAGTATCAAAAGAATCTCTGAATCCTGAATTGGTTTCTTGCAGTGATTCTTGAACCTGATCATGTCTGTGAGCTACATCCTCTATTCGTTGGCATTTGTTGCAAATCCATGAAACATGCTCTTTGCAATAGCTGCACATCGATATGGGCACCAAAATCTTTCCACATGATCTACATGATTCCTTGTTAAACGTCTTGCTTACACCTCTTTGTAATTATTATATTATATTTGGACCTAGCATATAAATTCTACACTTCAACCTATAGGATTTTACATAAAAAAATCTATATTATTCAAATTATCACAAAGAAAAAACAGAAATTTGGCTGCCTGCAGAACCCTTAGATTATTCTTTGTCTATGAATTCATCAGGACCTGGTGGCTCTGGGTTCAATCCCTTTCTCTTCCTAAGCTCATTTACCAGAGATTTGAATATAGATTGAGGAACAATTTGCCAAGTCTTAAAATAAGTGTTCCACAATGCCTTGCCGGCAGTACCACCTCGCATAACTTCGGATAGGTCAAATGTTTCAGATGCTGGAACTTCCCCTTGTATAATGGTAATCACACCTTTCTGTTCCACATTGAGCAGCTTCCCACGTTTTCCAGATAAGATTCCTGCTACTGTTCCAATCTGTTCTTGGGGACATTTTATTTCCATACCCAGAATTGGTTCTAGCAATGCTGGCTCAGCTAAAAGCATTGAGCCTAACATCGCTCTTCTAGTTGCAGGCATGAGTTGTGCCAGGCCACGATGGGCAGGGTCTTCATGTGGCACAAAATGATGTAGAACAAATTTTACACCACGAAGTGTTTCATGAGCAATAGGACCAGAATGTATTACATCATCAAATCCGGATCTTATCGAATCCATTGATTCTTGAATAAATTGAACACCCTTAGTTTCATCTATGAGTATGTTACCACTGATGTCAACAGCAGAAACTCTCTTTGCCTCATCAGCATTCCAACCTTTTTCTCTAAGGATTTTTGCCATTTGTTTTCTATCTAAATCGTCATTAATTTGTCCATTCTTTATTAATTCAATAATATCTTCTCGTAGAGGTTCAATCCTCATGAAAATTTTATTGTGTCTGTTTGGAGATTTACTCATAATAGGTCCTGCATTATTTCGCACCGTTTCCCGATAATTAATCAGAGGTTGTGTGGTAGTAATTTCCAAACCTGTTTCTAGTATCAAAGATGTAGCGATTTCGAGGTGGAGTACACCCATACCGGAAAGTAATGTTTCACCAGTTTCTTCGTTAATCTTAACTATTAAGTTTGGATCTTCAACAGTTATTCTTCTCAATGCTTCAACCAATTTTGGTAAATCTTTTGGGTGTTTTGGCTCAATGGCTATGGTAACCACTGGCTCTGAAACATACTTTATTGATTCAAATGCAGGTACATTTTTTACAGACGAAAATGTTTCTCCTGCAATTGCATGATCTATTCCGAGTAAAGCTGGTATATTTCCTGCAGGAAGCATGTTCACAAGTTCACGAGTGTTACCCATGTAGATATTTACCGATTGAATCTTCCCCATCCTCTTTCCATCAATTAAATAAACTTCATCGCCATCTTTTACTGTCCCTGAAAATAATCTACCAGTAGCAATCCTGCCTGCTTGAGGATCCACATTTATTGTAGTAACCATCATGAGAATAGGTCCTTTATCATCACAGGAGACAAGGGATTTTCCGATATCAGAATCAAGATCCCCAGGCCATATCTTTGGTATTCTGTAGCGCTGTGCGACGTGTGGTGGTGGATGATGTTGTACAACCATTCCAAGAACAGCTTCATGCAATGGAGCCTTATCCGAAAGTTCTTTTATCAAAGACTGATTGTCCGAGTTGTATGCATCATAAACATCTTTGAACCCGACTCCATTTCTCTGAGCAATATTATAATTAAATCCCCACCTATCCTTTGCTGAACCAAATGCTACGCTATTGCCCTGAATACTTACCTTCCATTTTTCTCTTAGCTCAGGTTCTGCATAAATGTCAATTAACTTGTTGAATTCTGCAATAATGTTTGAAAGCCATTTTTGCATTGCCGGCGCATCTAATCTTAGCTCCTTTACGAGTCTATCAATTTTGTTGATATAGAGAACTGGTCTCACACGTTCTTCAAGGGCTTGCCTCGTCACCGTCTCTGTTTGAGTCATTATGCCTTCAACAGAATCTGAGACTACAACTACTCCGTCAATCGCCCTTAATGCTCGAGTAACCCTCCCTGTGAAATCGATATGTCCCGGAGTATCAATCATATTGATAACATATTCTTTGCCTTCAAGTTCATAATACAAAGTTACATTGGCGCCCCTAATTGTCATCTGTCTATTTTGTTCTAGTTTCATCGAATCGAGTGCTAGGGCTTGACCTGCAATTGAAGGTGAAATAATTCCCGATGCAGCCAATAAACTGTCACTCATGGTAGTTTTTCCATGATCTACGTGAGCTATCACACCGAAATTACGAATTTGATCTTTATTTCCTATAATTCTTAATATATCCTGGGTAGACTTGAATTTTGGCATCTTACAAAGCACAAAAAATCTATGCAGGATTATTAAATCTTCCTTAATTTACTAAGGGACTGGATCAAATTGAAAGCAACTCAAAATTCAATTGAGGAGCACGATAGATATTTGCTAGTAAATAATAAATCACTACTTAAATTTTTACATATTTTTAATTTTCCTGACTCTAATACTGTAAAATAAAAATAGCGTTAGAATAATCATTTTTTTATGAAACAAGTAACACTAGGGCACACCCCTGATGCAGACGATGCCTTTATGTTCTATGGAATTGCTTCAGGTAATGTTAGTTCACCATATTTCAAGATAAATCATGTCGTTGAAGATATTGAGAAATTGAATAAGCGTGCCATTCAACATGAATTAGACATTACTGCGGTATCAGCTCATGCTTATGCGTACCTAAAAGATTATGTCATCTTGAATAGCGGTGGCAGTTTTGGAATCAATTATGGTCCAATCGTCATTTCGAACAGGAATATCGAATTAAAAAAATTACATGAACATAAAATAGGAATTCCAGGGAAAATGACATCCGCGAACTTACTACTAAATTTGGCCATAGGAAAATTTGATGGGATTGAAATCATCTTCAACAAAATACCACAGTACGTTTCATCTGGTTTAGTAGATGCGGGTCTAATTATTCACGAAGCACAAATTTCAGTTGGAGATGAATTCCATAAAATATTAGACCTCGGACAATGGTGGCATGATTTTACCAATGGTATGCCTGTTCCACTTGGTATTAACGTTATAAGCAAACGTTCGCTAGCTACACAAGAGATAATTGAATTTGACAGGTTTTTCAAGAGATCTATAGAATATGGACTTGAACATTTGGATGATGCGTTAGAATTTTCAATGCAATTTAGTAGAGGGAATTCTAAAATGCTAATTGAGAAATTTGTGAAAATGTACGTAAACGATCTTACTACCAATATGAATCAAGAGGGAAAGGATTCAATAATAACAATGCTAAGAAAGGCTAAAACTAATAGGATCCTCTCATATGATGAGCTATTATTTATAGACAGTAACAATCAACAAATTCAAAAATATCACTAGTCCTGAGTAATGATTTAGAGTTTCCTACAAAATATTAAAAAAAGTGTCTCTCTGTTGCGGAATACATTTTGCATCTTTAATTAGCGAAGCTAATTCTTGAATTGAAGTTCCTGTAGTTTTTCCCGCGGCCTTAAAAATCTCCTCTGAAAATGCTGTACCGACAAGATCGCTTCCCCCATATGACAAGGCTACTTGCGCCATTTTTTTTCCTAGCGCAACCCAATATACAGAAATATTTTTCATTGCATTAGCCAACATGAGTCTTGAAATAGCAATTACTTTTATATCATATATTGAAGAGCTTTCATTTTGAATTAATCCCTTTTGCTCGAGTTCTGTATTATCGAGGCTAAACTTCAATGGGATAAAGGTAATAAAACCGCCTGTTTTCTTTTGCAATTCGCGCACTTTGGTCAAATGATCTATAATATGCTGTGGTTCTTCAACATGACCAAATAGCATAGTACAATTTGATTGTATTCCTATTTCATGAGCGATTCTTGCAGTATCAAGCCATTCATCGCCAGAACACTTTCCCCTCACGATTAAATCTCTGATATCTTTGCTGAATATCTCTGCTCCTCCACCAGGTAATGCGTCGAGTCCTGCATCCTTTAACCTAGAAAGTACTTCTTTTACGGAATTCTTTGTAATATGAGAAATGAAATGGATTTCTGCAGGGGTAAGGGCCTTAACTGTAACTGACGGAAATTCATTCTTAATTTCCCTTATCATTTTTTCATAGTAGTCGAGTCCTAATTTTGGATGGAATCCACCCACAATGTGGAGTTCTGTTGCCTTCATTTCTTTTATTGCTATTTTTGCCCTTGTTAGTATCTGTTCGATTGTCAATGTATATGAATCAGCTTCAGTTCCTTTTCTATAAAAAGCGCACAGCGGACAACTTGCTGCACAAACATTTGTGTAATTCAAGTAGTATGATGCAACAAAGGTTATGGTGTTACCAGTTAGTTTTTTTTTTATCAAATCTGCAGCAGCACCCAATATGAAAACATTTTCATCATTCATAAGGTCCAACCCATCATTGAATGATAATTCTTCACCATGAATGACTTTCTCTATAGCGTTTGAACTACCTGCAATACTTTGCAACAAGTTGTTTAGATGATGCCCACAGCAGCTATAAAATCTTCACTTTTCAAGAATCTTTGTAAAGAATAAATATCGTTGATAAACGTCATGAAAGATATAGTTAATGAGCCTCTTTGCACAAGAAT
Organism: Nitrososphaerota archaeon; assembly: GCA_005877075.1. Lineage (GTDB taxonomy): Archaea > Thermoproteota > Nitrososphaeria > Nitrososphaerales > Nitrososphaeraceae > TA-21. Next base: position 18,693 of record VBPX01000033.1, read on the forward strand.
TAATCCAGAAATCTGACGTAAGTGATATTCTTGATCAGACGTTGCATGGAAAAAGAGTCAAATTAAATGATTGTATTCGTTTAATAAAATCTGATAATCCCTATGCTTTGGGTATGATTGGAAATATTTTACGAGATAAGCTTTATGGAAAAGTTGCGACATTCGTGAACAACATTATTCTAAATTATACTAATGTGTGTATAACTTATTGTAAATTTTGCGCTTTTTATAGAGCTCCGGGTGATAATGAAGGATATACGCTGTCTGTGGAAGACGTAGTAAAAAGGGTCGTAACAGCAAGGGATCATTTTGGAATAACTCAGGTTTTGATGCAAGGAGGTCATAATCCAGAGCTCAATATCGAGTATTACGAAGGTGCATTTAAGACGGTAAAGGAAAGATGCCCTGATGTTGCTATACATGGACTTTCAGCTTCTGAAATTGATACCATTTCGAAGGTAGGAAAAAGTAGTACAAAGGAAGTACTTTCTAGGTTAAAAGCAGCGGGCCTGGACAGTTTACCTGGTGCTGGAGCTGAAATTCTTGATGACGATGTAAAATCAAGAATTAGTCCTTTGAAAATTAAAAGTAGTGAGTGGTTGAATATTATGAAGGAAGCACATGATATGGGTATAAAATCATCCGCAACAATGATGTACGGTGCAGGAGAAGATGATGAACAACGTGCTAGACACTTGATCAAGATTGCAGAATTGCAGGAAAAGACCCGTGGATTTATGGCATTTATTCCATGGAGTTTTGAACCAAATAAGACAAAAATGCAATCAGATGGATTAATAAAATATTCATCTGGGGGTTTAGAATTATTAAAAATGATTGCAATATCAAGGATAGTTTTTTCTGGACTGATCGATCACCTTCAATCTTCATGGCTTACAAATGGTGTAGGCATGGCTCAACTTGCGCTAACTTATGGTGCAGATGATTTTGGAGGAACCTTAATTGGTGAAGAAGTGGTAAGCGCCACCGGAGCGAGATCTACAGAATTAACGTCAGATAAAATTATTACTGCAATTAAACAGATTGGGTTCATGGCCCACGAACGCAATAATTTTTATGAAACCATTAAGATTCATTAGAAAAAGCAACCAGCAGAGTTTCAATTAATCACTATAATGACAAATTCATGGAAGCAACAGGACCTATCAAATTAACTTGATATTTACGTTAGTACAGATGAAAAATAATCTCGACTATGTGCGCCGATAACTCGAATACTATAATTTTCTTAATATATTCCTAATTTTTTATTGATTTTCTTTAATTCGTGGCTGAATACCAACAAGTACCTTTAAATGTCTAATATGAGAAAAATTGTTACTATGCCTGCTGGCATTGACGACCTTGCTATATACGTTCCAAAACTGTACATAGATTACAAAGATTTCGCCCAAGCGAGAGGAATTGATCCTCAAAAGCTGGAACACGGAATAGGGATAAAAAAGATGGCATTGGTTGATACAAATCAGGACGCAGCATGTATGGCGTCAAATGCATGTCTTGAACTTATGAAGAAAAATAATTTGCATCCAGATGATATTGGCAGATTGTATGTGGCGACGGAATCAAGTATTGATGAATCAAAAGCATTAAACTCATTTGTTGTAGGTATGTTAGAACTGGTCTACGGTGATGGCTCATTTGAAAATGCCGGAGGAATTGAATGCAAATTTGCTTGCGTAAGTGGTTCTTACGCAATTTACGATAACACCAATTGGATTAGAGCGGAAGAGAATAATGATAAGGCTGCTATTGTTGTAGTAACAGACATAGCCAAATACGATGTGGGTTCGGCTGGGGAGTATACACAAGGAGCGGGAGCCGTCGCCCTTTTGATTAAGGAAAATCCAAGAATGCTAGCATTAGATCCTAAAGTCACATCAACGATAATCAAGAATGAATATGATTTTTACAGGCCATTTGGAAAGGAGACTCCACTTGTTAATGGACTATACTCCAATTTATTATACTTAATTCAGGTTAGAAAAGCGTTTGACAGCTATAAGGAAAAAGCGATGAGAACGGGACTGATACATCTTAAGGACGGAGAGTCAATAACTGATTACATAGATTTGTTTACAGTACATTTACCATATAGAAGAATGGGGGAGAAGGCATTGGCTTACTTGTTAAGGCATGAGTGGAGAACACTTCCACGATGGCAACATATTATCAAAGAGATAGGATTTCATGAACCTGTTCCTAATGATAGCCGTGGGACCATAGAATCCATTTTAGCAGATAAAGAATTTATGAAGGCAGATGAACAATTTAGAAAAGCATTCATGCAAACCTCGTTTTATAATGAGGTGTATGAGAAAAAAATGGCAAGTTCTCTTGAAGCTTCTAACATTATCGGAAATTTGTATACGGCGTCCATGTACATGGGATTCAGGAGTTTACTTGAATACGAATATAAAAAACATCATGATATAGAAGGAAACAGGGTTGGATTTGCATCTTATGGAAGTGGTAGCAGCGCAATGGTATTCAGCGGAGTTATTCAACCAGGTTATAAAGAAATAGTAAAGGACATGAATCTTGAAGAAGAAATTGGATTTCGTAAGAAATTATCTATGGAAGAATATCAAATTTTACGAGAAAATCAGAGAGATTTGAATGATTCTTATGCAAGAGCCAAAAATGAATTTATTTTGGTCAAGATCGGTGGCTCCACAGCAGATAAAGCTGGATTTAGAGAATATTGCTACTGTAGTTAGGGAACAACCTTGAAAACCATCTGTTCTCGCTTTAGGAAATCTAAAAGTTTCTTTGAATGTTTCTCATTTTCTAACTCTAAACTCAAGTATACCCCTGCAGAACCGGCGGCTACATTGGAACTCAGACGGTCATGTTCGACCTGAACAATATTGACACTGAGTTCTGCTATCTTGTCCACAACATTTTTTAGCGCACCTGGCTTATCAGGTAGTTGGATAAATATTTTAACTAGTCGTCCCATTTGCATTAATCCTTTAGATACTATTTGACCTAATAGATACATGTCAATGTTTCCTCCAGAAAGGATTGAAATGATGTTCTGATTATTTTTTAATTTATCAGTCGAAAGAACATAAGCTAGGCTAGCTGCTCCTGCAGGTTCAACTACAATCTTTTCTCTCTCCATAAGCAGGAACATAGTCTCTACAATAGAAACATCATCTATAGTTACAACATCGTCCAAATATTTTGAACATATCTCAAATGTAAGTTCACCTGGAGATTTAACTGAAATACCGTCAGCAATTGAGAACCCACCATCAATATGACATAACTTTCCTTTCTCTAGAGATTTTTTCATTGCAGGAAATTGTTTGGATTCAACTCCTATAATTTTTACATCTGGTCTCCTAGTTTTGATGGCAATAGATATACCTGATGCAAGTCCACCGCCACCTAGCGGCAAATAAATCCTATCAATATCCTTCAAATCCTGTAGTAATTCCAAACCAATAGTGCCCTGACCTGCAATGACAATGGGATCGTCAAATGCATGAATAATTGAATATCCGTGTTCTCTTGACATTGAAGCGACGGATTTCCATGATTCTTCATATGTATCTCCGGAAAGAATTACGTTTGCGCCATAGGAGCGAGTTGCGGCAACTTTTGCAGGAGATGCATTTTTTGGCATAACAATATTACATCTGATATTTCTTTTCGACGCAGCATACGCAACCCCTTGTGCATGATTACCTGCTGAGGCTGCAATAACACCAGATTTGCATTGATCATTTGTAAGTGAATTGATTTTTGAATATGCTCCCCTAACCTTAAAAGAACCAGTTTTTTGAAACAGTTCAAATTTTAAGAAAATGTTTGTTTTTGCGATATTTGAAAATGTGTTGGATTTTAATAAAGGTGTCTTTCTGACTACTGCGCTGTCCATTGATTTCTGTGCCCTAAATATATCGTCTATTGATGGAATTTTGTTCAATCAATTACCCTTATTCAACCAATATTATGAATTTTGTTTTATTTTGCAATAAATCAATAATCTACGAGTGCTGTTTGCTTAATACCGAGGTAATTTCCTTAAATAGTTCAGCTATTCTTTCCTTTGCCTGTGATTTTATGTTCTCGAAATTCACGGATTTGTTTAATTTTTTTTCTTTCCCGTCAACCTTAGTTTCTATATCAAAATACACTATAACTCCTTCTTCGCCCTGCATCTGCCTGTTATAATCAATCAAAATTGGAGAAACCTGATATACCTTCATGACCAAGTTATCTAACTCAAAGAATAGGGAACTTTTCTTTTTCTCCGCTCCTTCTAATTCTGGATATAGTCTTTCAACATTTTTTATTTTATCTTCAAGTTTTACAATTAATTCTTGATTTTGAAGTAGCCTTTCAAACAATTCTTCAAATTCCATTTCATCAAGAGACATATTTTTTAATTCCTGTCTGATAGTGTTGTTACCAATATTTGCTACTGATTCTAATAATGCGGAATTCTTAACTGAAAGATCAATTAATTCTTTTTGTATATGTATAACCTGTTTATCAGGTTTATAGTATGGTAATACATTGAACTGTATCCCGAAATATCCTTTGATAATATAATTATCCAAGGTAGTAGATATTTGGCAATAAATCCGATTTGACTCGTCTGTATTTAACTGGACTTCGTGTGTATCCCAATTTTTCAGATCTTTTAAAAAAGATCGATAAAATTCAAGCACTGATTTGGGATCAAAAGTAGAAGTATTCGTAATTGAACCATCTTGAAGCATTACATTTACTTCCCTTGTAGAGAGGAATGGTTTGATACTTTTGAAGTAAATATTCTCAATATCATTAAAATTGCCATTTATTTTCTTACTAAAATCATCATTTTGGTTATTTGGAATTCTCATGAAAATAGATAGCCATAATGCAAATAAGCTCCAGTCCTAATTAATCTATCTTTTAAGATTCAATGCAATACCATACCAAAAAAGGTTCATTTTATTTATTGCTGTTATTTACCCTCAAAATTTGAAGTTCTTATTGGTATTACTGAGTATATAATATAAAAGGTGCACAAATGTTCAATATCTTATTATTAGTTAAAAACTATCTCAGAGACAGGTAAGGCATATAATTTATGACTTTGGGAAATAATGATGATGATAAAATTAAATCTCAAGATTTGGATAAAGGCAGATCGCCTTTTATTTCTATGACTACAGGTGAGAAAATAGGAAAGTTAGAATCAGAGGTTATATACGATACAGACACTCAAATTAAACAAACACAGAACAGAATATGGAAGGCCCTTAAGAGAAGATATCAATATGACGCAGACTTGGAATCAGGGCAGAACTTTCTAAAAAAATATGTTAATTCTAAAATTCCTCTGGTCATCTTATATGTAGATTTAGTAGGTTCTACAAACCTGTCAATGACCATTCCGGTAGACAAATTAGTAACAATAATCAGGGCATTTACTTATGAGATGTCATCTACGGTATACAGATACAGAGGATTTGTACTAAAATATGTTGGAGATGCAGTGATAGCATTCTTTCCTTCATTATCAAACAAATATGTGGTATGTGAGAGGGCTGTTAGATGTGGTATTTCAATGTTAACAATCATAAAAAATGGATTAAATCCAATTTTGAATCAATATGATTATCCTGATCTAAGTGCAAAGATAGGAATAGACGAAGGAGAAAATATTATTGTTCAATACGGACATGATGAAAATTCACCTCTAGACATACTAAGTTATTGCATGAGTGTGTCAGCAAAGATGACCTCCTCGACAAAGTCAAATAATATCACCATAGGAGATGATGTTTACGTTAGATTGCATCCTGAATTAAGGCAAAAATTTGTTAGAGTTAATTATAGTGCAAAAGAATGGAATTATGTTAGTAAAAGAACCGGTGAACTTTACAAACTATATACTCTAAAACAGTAGAAGACTATTCTCTATGATCGAGTTAACGTGTGATTGAAAAGACTAAAATACACTAATTTTACTAAAATGATTGTGCCAACTGCATATATTCTAGTAAATTGTACTCTTGGTTCAGAAGAAAGAATAATTGATGAAATTTCAAAGCTCTCTGATGTGAAAGAAGTTCGTGGAACATACGGTGTTCATGATGTATTTGTCAAAGTAAAGTCAGACAATACAGAGACGATGAATCACACAATCACCAATAGAATTAGAAAAATACCAGGAATAACTTCTACCGTTACTCTTGTAGTAATTGAAGAGCAGGGTGGAAAGGAAATTAGCTAATATGTGAAGACATATTTCTTTTACTTTCTTTATTGTTTCTTTTAATTGCGTAAATAATTAATCCTGAAGATAATCCAACTGTTATCCATCCTACAGCGCCTGCAATAACATAATACTTGTACTCTGATATTAGAAGCGCTACACCAGAAATAAATGCTCCTATCCACCAAAAGATTATCAAAATTTGAAGACTAATATTAAATATTATCACCCTCTAATGCTCTCATCAAATCCCTTAAGATATCTCAAAATTTTTTCACAATTCACACATTTATTATATTCAAAAAAATCAAAGTCATTATACTTTCTAAATGAAAAAGTATTATCATGATTACAAAAGATCCTTTTGAACAAGATCAGGAAAGGATTGGACATTACCTGTCTTTTAATTCTACTCACATAATAACCATTTTGTCTCTTTAAGACCTAAATCACGCAGAGGAGAGAGGGTCTGTTTCTTTAGCTCTTGCTACAATCCACTTAGAATGGTATTACGTTGGAATAGTAGGATTGTCATCT
>VBPX01000034.1 GCA_005877075.1 Nitrososphaerota archaeon
GTTAGATCTGGTACTTGTGCCGTTGATTATACCCAACTTATTACCGTCAATGGCGTAATCAATCTGAGTATTTGATGATTTTGTGTTTGCTGTCCATCTAAATGATGCGGGGGTTAAATCTTTAATTCCATCTTTATCTTCAGATCTTACCCTGAAAGTATGAGTGCCATCTGCAACATTAATAGTGTTAGTACTAAGACAAGTAACGAAAGCTTGACCATCTATGCTACATTCAAAGTGACTGATTGTTACGCCTTGATTATCAGTACCTGAAAAAGCGAATTTCATAGAGTTTGATGCAGTACTCCCATTGTTAGATATCAGATTGTTATTGCCATCAGTAGCTGATATTATGATGGTATTGGGGCTGTTTTCGTCGATAATCTTCTTTTCATTGGGAGATTGACCAAATACCATGAAATCAAATTCAAATTGATCTGGTCCAATAATTGAAAGGACAAATCCAAACAGCATGCATGAGATTATTGGAAGAATAACGAAAAAGTATCTGTTTAAATGTAATTTACCAGAAAATCTCATTACCTATTTGTATCTTGAGCGTGACGTATATTAACCTAGACATAAAGTATGATTTTTAAAATTTCTAAAAAAATTGGTGATACCTCCTCATTTTTGTTATGATTATTTTCTATGAACACTAATTATCATGAATTTAATAAAAACAGCTAGTTCTAATCCGAATAGAAAACTTGATAACAAAGCTACATTCTAACTGATTTTTCTCATTTGAAACTGAAACTTTCAGTTACGATAATGCTCACATCGAAATATGTTTCAAGTTAATTGTATATATATGCGCGTAATACTACCAAATCCATGTATGTGGTTTCTCAGATTGTCGCAACGATATCTTTAGTTGCGCTCGTATTTGTAGTACCATTTATTTTTGCTCATCAAGTTGGAGCACAAAGTCAAAATGTGACTCCTAGTATGGTAATTAATATGAGTGATCTTACAATCAAAGTAGGAAATACGACAAGTAATGAGACAATCACTTTTTCCAACAATACTAGCAATACTCCAGGGGAAATCGGAAATACGACTCGTTAGACATAATTTTAAGATAAACTAATAATGGAAATGAAATTAAGGACTCTATATATGACAAATTGGTGATAACCAAAAATCATAATTAATTAATTAATTCTTTTTATTATGTGATAACCAAATTCCGTTTTTACAGGTTCAGAAATTTGGTTTTTTTGAAGTTTGAATGAGGCTTCTTCGAAAGGTTTTACCATTATTCCTCTACCAAAAGATCCTAGATCGCCTCCTCTTTTACCACTTCCTCTATCTATTGAAAATTCTTTTGCTAGTTTATCAAAGCTGTCACCTTTTTTTAACCTTACAATGATTGATAGCGCTTCACTCTGTTTTTTTACAAGAATGTGGGAACACTTAATCTTGTCTGGCAACATATATACATATTAGAATACAGAATATATTGTTTTCCCAAAAAAATAGTTCTAATCAGTCCAACCTACACGAGTACAGCTATGAATTAATTTCTTGTATAAAATTAAGATTCTTGATACCACTACTAGTAAATCCAATGTAAACTATATTACTCTGCATAATCTAGATTGAATTTACAATTATTTTTCTTCAATAAACTATTCGAATTTATATAACTAATTCTACTTGAGATTGTTCACTTTCTTTCACTACTCTGAATATTGTTTCAACAAAACCTTCCAATTCTTTTTCATGAGAAACAACTATTACCTGAGATGCACTGAGCTCTTCCAAAACATGTTTTATTTGAATAAGTTGTTCCTTGCTAAAACCATCTGTAGGTTCGTCCAAAATAAGAAGATTGTCGTCTAACATTATCATCCTTCTTATAATTTCATTTAGTGCCAATCTATATGCAAGTGCAATTGAAGTTTTTTCTCCTCCACTTAGACTTTCAACTTCAAGAAAGTATCCATTTTGATTTACTAAGGGTGTAAAAAATTCATCAATTTCTACGTCTATATCGCCAACCTCAATAAGTAAATAAAACCATTTTTGAAATAATTTATTAAATTCTTCTTTTACACTAACCAGCACTTGAGATTCGATCTGTTCTAGTGAAGGAATGAAATATAGGTCCAGCCAAATACCAATCTGATCAGTAAAAATAATTTTATCAATCTTTCCTTCCAGTTCACTTATTTTGTTACTAATAATTTCAATTTGTTTTGTATTGTTATCCTGATCCGTTCTTCTTATCGCAAGTCCTTCCTTTCTTTTCATCAATTCATTGTCAAAAGAGACTTTATCTGTTTCTAATTCTTTTAATTTCATAGTGATAATTTCGATATCTTGACAAATCGACTTTGATTCAGCCAATTTTTTAGACAGACTTATAATTTCTGTATTTAATTGTAGTAACGATGTTTCCTTTGTCCTTATTCCTTCTGAAACCCTTTGTTTTGATTTTATCATGTTAAAGTGTTCCATATACTTTCTTTCTAAATCCATCTTTTGATAATCATTTACTATCTTGCTCAGATTATCATAATTGGTCTTATAAGAAGAAAGCATATCTAATTTACTATCTATCTCATCTAATCTCTTAATTTTATCAGCTAAATGATTACCTTGTAACTTATCTTGTAACGATTTCTTATCTGATATTTTTTCATTAATTTTATTTTCCAGTTGTGTTATGGTCTTTTCAACAACTAGTAATTTTGCTATTTGAATTTGTACTTTTTGTAAATCAGATTTGTTACACTCAGCTTTCCTTATTTTATCTAAAATCTCGTCTTTCTCCTCTTGAATGTTTTTTATTTTGTTTTCTCGATCCGTAATCTTATCTTTTAAAATATCTCTGTTTAACAAAAATTTATTTTCTAACTCCATTATGTGTTGTTGGTTTAATTTTTGCTTACAATACGGACATATAGCATCTTGCTTTAGTTGTAAAACCGTGTCTAATTCGGATTTTTGTTCGGATATCTCGTTTTTAATTGAAATTATCTGTGATTTAGTATTTGAAAGAACGTCAGAAGTCCTATCCAGGTCCATTTGTAAACTATTTGAATTAGATGTTTTATTTTTCAAAACAAGTTCTTCTTTTAGTAGTCTATCCAGATTCTTTATTTCCTCATTGCACTTTCCCAACTCCGACGAAAGATCAGTGATATCCAAATCGAGTCTTTGAATAGTAGAATTAAGCTTATCATGTTCAATACTGATATCACCTTCTAGTTTTACTTTATCAAGTAATAGCTTGTCGTATTCTGACGCTTTCTCAGTAACTTTGAGGAGATCGTCTCTCTTTTTAATGAAATCTTGATACTTCGGTTCAAGATCAGTTAGGATTCTTTCACTTTGAGAAATATCATGTAATTCTTGACTCAATCGACCTAGTTCTAGCTTCATTTCATCTTTAAGTTGTAAGTTTTTGCCTATAGTTGATTGAAGGTGTAAAATCATAGATTCCACTCGTAACATTCTTTCTTTCTTCTCTCTCATCTCATGGATGTGCCTCAGGTTTGTCTGGATGTTAACATTAATCTGCTCCACACTATCAATAAAGTAATCGATTTCTTCACGCAATGATTCATTTGTATCTCTTATTTTCTTTAGGTCAAGTTTATATGTACTTAGATCATTCACCATAAATTTCTTTATTCTGGTGACAGTTCGAATCCATAAAAAAAATTTTTCAGCATTTTTTTTTGCTGTGCTATATTCTTCAATACCAAATGCTCTTCTCAGTATTTCAACTCTTTTTTCATTGCTTGACGTTAATACATTTTTCATCATCTCTTGAGGAGTATATATTGCAAAACGATAAATTGTTGAAGTCGTCTTTGTCTGCGTTTTTTCATTTATTCCAATGATATCTAAAATTCTGGATTTTAATTCACCAACTGAGTATGAATTCTTAATTCCGTTTTCATACAAGAAACCCTCTTCTTGAGAGATTTTATTTCCTTTCCTTGAAAGGGACCTAAAGACTTGGTACGTCTTCCCACTACTTTCAAATTCCAAAAGAACAGAGCCTTTAATTTCACCAATTCGAAGTAAGTGATTGGCATCAATATCGCCTAAACCAAACAAAGCAAACTCGATTGAAGAGAGTATTGTAGATTTCCCAGAACCAATATCACCTTGGAATAGTATCCGTCCAATAGGTAGTTCAATAGTTGTTTTATCTTTGTAGCTCCTGATGTTGGTAATTTCAATTTTCTTAATTATCATAAAAATGACCTTCTTCGTCAAAAACAGATTTTGCATAAGAAGCAATTCGATCGTCATATGTACTTGTGTTTTCATTCTCTAATTTTTCATTTCGAAGAACATCAAGAAGTGATGTTGATATTTTTTCCCCGGCTATTCCAATTAATTTGGAATTAATCTGATTCTTAATTCTAGTTGAAAGTGAAGAATCAACTTGAAAGTTCTTAATTCTTTCACGAAATATTTCTCTTTCTATATCAATTTTGTTATCACTATGTACTACAACAGCTTTTGTCTCATCTGTTGACAGATTGTTTGTATTAATAAATGATAATAAAGCCCCTTTCTTGAATATGTCCAGACTAAATTTTGCAAAATCTATATTGGAACGTTTTCCAAGTAACTTTCCTTTTATCTTAATCAGGACTATCTTATCCTTCACTTCAAGTTCAGAGATTTTTCTTGAAATTTCATCTTCTAATTTTTCTGAATTCAATTTCTGTGAAAATATTTCTTTATAGAGTATCTTTACTACATTTATTTCGATAAACTTGCGATCTAAGATTTTGTTATCAAATGAAATAATGTAGAAACCTCTTTTTTCACCTTTTGCAGTTTCTTCTAGATCCTGAAAAGTAGAACCAAAGAGAGGACCTGGATAGACGATTAGACCATCGCCAATTTTCTTTTCAATTCTCCTGTGAATATGCCCTCCACCGTAATAATCAAATCCCTTTGGAACAAGGGATATAGGTATTGTATCCCTGGATTGGATATCCAATGGAAGGATTTCTTGAATTCCTTTATGTAGTAGAAAAATCTTGAACCCATCTTCTAATTCCAATTCTTTTCTGTCTAGTTTTTCATAAATCTCCTTATCCAGACCGACCCTTCTTCCTGAAATGCCAGTGATTTTCGCACCAGTTTTCTTGTCAACAAAGAATCTAAGTTTTACACTATCGTTAGTAAATTGAAATTCGGTTGGTTTGATAAAAAGTTCTGCAGAGTGCAAAATGTCGATCATGGAAATATTTGCCGTATTAAAATCATGGGAACCGTATATCATGTATATCGGTATGCCCAAATCTCTAACATTTTTCATAATTTCAACTGCCTTCTTTACCGGTGCAAGTTGGGGGATATTTACGTCAAAAAAATCACCTGTAATAACTATAAAATCAACTTGTTCTTTTATAGAGATTAATATTGATTCTTCGAACGCTTGCAAATTTAAATCTCTAAGCTTTGGATTCCTCCAGGATCCTAGGTGACAGTCGGTAATATGTGCAAATTTGGACAAATTGGGTGTATTCGTTTTTCGTCTATATTCTAATATTAATTGTTTGCACAGTAAGATCTCATGACTGATTCTTACTAAATATCAAAATCTTATTCCTCTGAAATCAATGGCATTAAATGTGAGCTCAGTTAATTTTTGTAAGCATGAAAGCGTCGTGTACTGATTTTACCGCCCTTTCACAATCCCTATTATTTACAACAAAGGCTAAATTGAGTTCGGAAGATCCTTGAGCAATCATAATTACATTAATGTTATTTTTTGAGATTGAGGAAAAAACTTTAGCCGCAACTCCTTTTATACCCCTCATACCAGAACCCACTACTGCTATAACAGCAACATCTTCGTTGACTTTTACATTTTTTATTACCTTGTCAATTAGTGTCAAATCTAGCGTAGTTATAGCAGTGTCAAGATCAGCTTTCTTTACGACCATCGAGATACTTGATTCTGATGGGCTTTGTGAGATCATCATTATATTCACGCTTTTTTTAGCCAAAGCGTCAAAGATTCTTGCAGCCGTACCAGGCGCCCCAACCATACCGCCACCGCTTACATCAATCAAGGCAGTGTTTCGAATAGCGATTATTGATTTTACTATCTTTTGTGAAGACTTGCTGGTGTTTTTTGAAATTACTGTCCCTTCATTTGAAAGATTAAATGCATTCCTTATCCTGACTGGAATCATAGTATCCATAACCGGTTCAAGAGCTCTTGGATGCATATACTTTGCACCAAATAGTGATAATTCAATTGCCTCTGCAAATGATACTTCTCTAAGGACTTTTGCTTCTTTCACTATACATGGATCTGCGGTCATAAGACCGTTTACGTCTGTCCATAACCAAACCTCATGGGCGTCAATGCATACTGCTATAATGGTTGCAGTGTAGTCTGAACCACTCCTTCCCATAGTAGTGATATTTCCATTTTGATCCGCTCCTATAAACCCGGTAATAACTGGGATCTTATTTTCTCTTAAAATTGGATCAATATTATACTTTACACGAATTTTGGTTGTGTCAAGGAGTGGTCTTGCTTGACCAAATTTCGAATCGGTCAAAATTCCAACTTCCTGACCTGTCAAGTATACAGAATCAATGCCTTTATCTAATAAGCAGAACGAAATTATAGGAGTTAGGAGTCGTTCACCAAAAGAAAGTAAGTGATCCAGGGCTTTTTGAGTTACTTCGGATAGCAGTACTATACCATTCAATATGTTCTCCATTTCTTTCAAGAGTATTTCTACTACTTGGAGTACCTTAGCTCTATAGTTCTTATCCTTGATAGAATTTTGAATAATGTCTACATGTATTGCTCTAGTTTTGTCTATAAAATTACTAATCTTTTTCTTATCACGTTTTAGAACATATCCTGAAACATTTAAGATTTCGTCAGTCATTCCTGTTACTGCAGAAAAAACGGCGACTATTTCGTTACCTTTATCATGATAAGACTTTATTAAATTAGTAATATGAACAATTTTTTTTCCTGAATCTACTGCAGTGCCTCCAAACTTCATTACTAGACGCATTTATCACAAACTATAACGATAATACAGATTAATACATGTATTGTTACCTTTATTAGAGCGTTAAAAAATATGATTAAAATAACAGAGCGATTTTTATTTATTTTGGATGTGATAATTCTGCATGCCTGATTTTTCATTTGAGGAAAAACTGCTACTGATACAACATTGTATTTATAAATATGATTCAGAGGAAATGCTGAAAACAAAATTAAAGCAATACTTTTCGCCCAAAGAAATAGAATCTATGATTGATACACTAATTGCAACACAAAAGATTCGTAGAATTGGACAGGATAAACTTCAAAATAATGAAAGTCACACGGGCATGGTTCCTGAAATCCCAGAAAATCTACAGTCTATAATAAACAACTTGTAACTTCAAATACGTTGCATTTTATAACACCTAAAAACCGTTCAATTTAAATAAAATATGACTTGTCGCAGTTGCGGCAAGAATTCACTTCTTCCCCATTATTCCGCCAAAGATGTTTTTTAGTGCGTCCAGAACTGGATTGGCCTGAGTTTTGTTGCTTGCTGCTCCTGTTGCATTAGATGTAGCGTTTGAAGCTGTGCTAACAAGATTTTGTCCTGCGTTCACTGCTGCTCCTGTTGCATTAGATGTAGCGTTTGAAGCTGTGCTAACAAGATTTTGTCCTGCGTTCACTGCTGCTCCTGTTGCATTAGATGTAGCGTTTGAAGCTGCGTTAATAAGCTCGTTGGCTTCCTTCGTTGCCGATCCTGTTACATTAGATGTACCGTTTGGAACAGTAGTAGAAACATTACTAGTGATATTGCTCATGATATTTTTTGCTTGATCCATTGCTGTTTGGGTGGCATTAGATGCAGCATTTGAAGCTAAATTGATGAGGTTGTTTGCCTGATTCATCGCCGCTCCTGTCGCGTTAGCTGTGGTGTTTGCAGCTGTGCTGATAATATCCTTGGCCTGATTCATCGCCGCTCCTGTCGCGTTAGCTGTGGTGTTTGCAGCTGTGCTGATAATATCCTTGGCCTCATTCATTGCTGATCCTGTTGCATTAGCAGTCGCGTTCATTGCTGATCCTGCTGTTCCTGTCGCATTAGCTGTCGCATTAGATAGTGTGTTCATTGCTGATCCTGTTGTATTAGCTGTGGCGTTCATTGCTGATCCTGTTGTATTAGCTGTGGCGTTCATCGCTGATCCTGTTGTATTAGCTGTGGCGTTCATTGCTGATCCTGTTGTATTAGCTGTATCAGATGGAACAGAAGGCATGGACGGAACTGTCTGGGCATTTGCAAAGACATTTGAAATCGCAACAATACCGGTCATCATGAATAGTATTGAGAAATACCATTTACCAATCATATATTTTTAAAAGAAATACTGTCTTTTAATGCTTTGCAGAAATTCCAATTAACTTGTTAGTAAATAAAATATTTATTTTGTTTACAAAACAATTAATAAATTCCGTATTAAAAAGAAAATAACTTTGATTATCGATATGTTCGCACAAATTTAATTAGACTTTAATCCATTTTTGCATAGAATTGTTCTAGCTAGCTTGAAAACTTTCAACCACATTTCCCATGTTAATCTTCCTGTACTTGTATTATGTCTACTAGGATGATATGATATTATCAGATGTTTCCCATTAAATTCATAATGGGCCAAATGATAGAATTCTATTTTCCTTAAATCATAAATCTTAGAAAAGGTTTTGAAAGAAGTACTGCCCAATGTTATTATGACTTTTACTTTTTTCAATAATTGAAGCTCATGGCTAAGATATCTCGAACAGTTTTCTATTTCTGAATTGAGTGGTTTATTTAAAGGGGGTGCACATCGAATACATGAAGTAATGTAAACATCATTCAAGAGCAAACCATCGTCAATTGATGTGCTTGTAGGAAAATTTGAAAAACCAGTTTCATATAGAGCCTTCATTAGCCATTGTCCAGAGTGGTCTCCAGTAAACAATCTTCCCGTTCTGTTCGCACCATGTGCTCCTGGTGCAAGTCCAATAATCAAAATGCGTGCCTGAATATCTCCAAATCCAGTAACCGGTTTTGACCAATACACATCATTTGAAAATCGTCTAACTTTATTCTTACCAATCAATTGTATGTATGGTACTAATCTATTACAAAGAGTGCAATTTATGATTTGTCTATTGATACCCTCAATAGTAACGAAGGTTTTCATTCAATATCATTAATTTTTCAAGAGTGCTATTTAATACTTAATAAAGGTTTTAAAATTAGATTATTCTGGTACTGATTCAGAGATCAAATTCGCATTTTCTATTTTGATGAACAAATATCGATTGTCTTTAAAGATTAGTGTAATTTCGTTTTTTTGTTCTTCTACATCCAATAATTCTTGTCCCTTAATACCATCAAACTTTGCCATTAAGTCATTCATCACAAGTGAGTATATTTATAGTAAGGTGTAACCCGTCTAGAAATCAAATTTTACAATTTATTGACGGTAACAGATTTAGTTTCCGCCTGCACTTCTGTAGGTTCTGTATAAAGATGCTTCCCCCAATTAACCTTAATAAAGATCTGAATTTGATTCTCGCCCATTCCTAATTTGTTGCTGTCAAGTTCGATAGTTTTATTCACATCAAACAATAATGATTTTGCTTCCTCAATTGTTAATGGATAAAAGGGAATTTCATCCTTAATTATAGAGATCCATACTCGAAAAGATAATTTAGGATTTCTTGTCCAGAACAGCACTGCTTTTCTAACAAACTTAATTTTATCGACTGCTTTTCCACCTATCCGTACTTCTAATAATACGGTCAATCTAAATCCATTATCGTGTTTGTCGTATGCTCTTTCCCAGTTTTTTTGGGAAAATATTTCTCTTATCAAGCCGTCTAGATTAAAACCTAGACTCAATGTTAAAATCTCGTTAGATCTTATGTTGTCGTGAGATGTACTAAGTTTAGTGTCTGAAATAAAGCTTTTCTGCAATAAACTTCGCAGATGGTATAATTTATATCTTCAATAAGTAGTTGTCTGTATCATGCAGGCAGCGTTAGAGAATTATAAATCTAATGAAATCAATTTGAAGGTAAGCGAGGATATTTCGATTTTATACATTGTCCAACATGAACTTTTGAATGAAAAGGAAGTAGATTTTGCAGGTGTTGTACTAAAACATCAATTAAAAGACGACTTTAATTTTAGAATTGTAACAAAAAAATCCAAGCCATTAGATATGTTGCACAATGCTTTACAATCTTCTTCGGAAAATGCGCTCAAGATTCAAAGTATGATTGAATCAGCTTTAAATAAACAAAAAGGCAGTGATTCTGCTTGAAATTTTGTCCAAACTGTGAAAGTAGGATGAAACCAAGAATAGAAGAGAACATCTTGATTTGTCCTAAGTGTGGTTTTACAGAAGCAAAAAACGAAATCAAATCTATTCCATTAATAGATCAAAGCGGCGGTAGTCTCAAAATACTTGAATCGGAAAAAGGTCCTAGCACCCTGCCTACCACAAATATTGATTGTCCTAAATGTGGAAACAACATAGCATTTTGGTGGATGCTACAAACAAGATCTGCTGATGAAGCCACAACTCAGTTTTTTAGATGCACCCAATGCAGCCATACCTGGAGAAATTATGCATGACCTAGATTCATGCACATTTGATTCCAATTAAGAATTTTTTAACAAGAATTATGTAAATTATTACATTTTTATCCTAGGATTCATGAGTTTATTTTACTTTTCTCTTTTATAATTTCCAATGTTTTGTGTCCTAGTGTTTTTAGGAAAAATAGGAATGTTTAAAATCTTTTGAATCTGCCTCTTGATTGATATATTTGGTATTCCTTGCAAAAACAAAAACACCAGATGAATGGAAAGCAGTAACTTCAGCTATATCGACGCTAGTTGATGAGGCTACCTTTGAAGCTACTGTTGAAGGCTTATCATTTAGAGGGATGGATCCGTCGCATGTGGCACTAATTGATATTAGTTGGCCAAACTCAGCTTTTGACGGCTATGAATGTGATTCAGCTCTAAAATTTGGAGTAAGAATAGATGAATTTTCAAAATTGATGAAAAGGGCTGAAAAAAAAGATGCTGTTGAAGTATCTGTTGAAGAGAACAGTATGCTCCGCATTAAGATCATAAATGGATACAAGAGAGAGTATAAAATGAGACTAATTGAAAGTGCTGGAGGATCTACCCCTTTACCAAAATTGAGTTTCAATTCTAAGGTAATATTGAATCCATCCTCGTTTGATAAGATATTGTCTGATATTGAAGTAGTGTCTGAATACATATCAATAGAATCCGAGGAAAAGAAAATTACCTTTTCTGGTAAAAGTGATTATGGAGAGGCGGATATAGTTGTTGAAGCAGGAAGTGAAGGCCTCGAAGACTTGCAAGTGAAAGATAAAAGTAAGGCCACATATAGTTTGGATTATTTATCGAAAATCACAAAAGCCATTAGTGCTTCTGGTGGATCCTTGGTATTGGAATATTCTACAAAGATGCCTTTAAGACTAGAATTCAGGGTGGCTAATGTGGGAAGAATTCATTTCTATTTGGCGCCCAGGGTACAAGATTAATCCTACAATCCATGAGTTCAATAGAAGCGCATTAATGTATAAAATTCTTGATCGGATATAACAATAACAAAGATTTTTTGGTAAATTCAATCATAATTTTATATATATTTGGCCATTTTTTTCAGATATTTGAAACAGTAACAGATTATCAGATTTTGTCCAATTTGGATTTTGATCGTTCCACTTACTTGGAATGTGTAACAATTTTCCAGTAATCAAATCATATTCGAAATCATGCATATAGCATATTATTTTTGAATCCTTTATTTCGCTTTTAGAAAGAGACGCTCCTCTATGAGGGCATGAATTAGCAAGTGCAAATAATCGATTATTAGATCTGCACACTAGAATATTACTTCCTTGGATAGATATCGCCTTCATTGAATTATTTGGAAGCTCTTCACTACTGCATACTTTATATTCCATTATTCAATATTACAATATTTCTAGTCTATAAATTCATTTTTGATACTTTTAATTACTTTGTTCATTAGAATTAGATGGTACAATATCATTATAAAGAACACTTGTGTCGTAAATACACAATTGAAATATCAAAGGATTGATGAAATCAAAAAAGATGAATTTATTGGTAAAGAAATTAGATTAAGGGGATGGGTGCATAGATTACGCAAACAAAAAGACAAATCATTCATAATAATAAGAGATGATCGTGGTGGAATAATTCAATGTGTTTTGCCTAGTTCAAGCGTACCGAATCTAACCATAGAATCGTCTCTACAAGTTCGAGGGGTCCTGTTCAAAGATGAAAGAGCAAAGGATGGTGGATATGAAATTAGAGGAAATGAGGCAAAGATTTACGGTCTAGCAGATAATGATTTTCCAATTAGAGAATATCAAAGTACAGAGCTTTTACTAGATTATAGACATTTAACCCTACGTACAAGGAAGATGATTGCAATCGCAAAAATAAGAGCTTCAATTCTTCAGACTATGCGCAATTGGTTTATAGAAAATGACTGGATTGAAGTTACAGCACCGACATTGGTCAAGAGTGCAGTAGAAGGTGGTTCAACTCTTTTTCCTGTAAAATACTTTAAAGATCAGGCATTTTTATCTCAGAGCGCACAATTATACTTGGAAGCATTAATTTTTTCTCTTGGTCCGGTTTGGACAATAGGTCCCTCGTTTAGGGCTGAAAAATCAAGGACTCTAAGACATCTTGCAGAATATTTACACTTAGAGGCAGAAGCACCATGGATAACCATGAATGATTTGTTTTTAATTCAAGAAAATTTAGTTACTGATCTAATTCGCCATGTTACAGAATTCAAGAAAGACGAGTTAAAATTCTTAAATCAAGAGGTCCTGGCTTTGAATCAAATTACAGAACCATTTGATAAAATGAGTTATAGTGAAGCAATTGAGATTCTATCTTCAAACGATATCAAGATTCAAGATGGTGAAACGACAAGAAGTATTGAATGGGGTGATGATTTGAATATAGATTCTGAAAAATTTCTTACAAAAGATCGTACTAATCCTGTATTTATTTTTGGTTATCCCCTGGATGTTAAACCATTTTATGTCAAAGAAGATCCAGAACGACAAGGTATCGCTCTGACCACTGATCTACTTCTACCAAATGGATTTGGAGAGGTAAGCAGTGGCGGTATCAGAGAGGACAATATGACCTTATTAAAATCTAGAATTAAAAAAGAGGGTCTGGACATGGAATCTTATTCATGGTATTTGGATCTTAGAAAGTATGGGTCTGTACCTCACGGAGGTTTTGGCATTGGAATTGAAAGACTAGTTAGATGGATAACTAATTTGGAAGACATTAAGGAGTGTGTACTCTTTCCAAGAACAATGGCTAGACTTTATCCATAACTTCACTTGTTTCATTCCATTCATTACAATTTTTGTTGAAGATGCAAGTTTCAGATTCTGGAAGATTCTCAATATAAAACGATGGTGATAACACTACATCATCTTTTTATATCTCATTCACATCCATCTTGCTATGCCAAAGGCATTTGTTCTAATGAATGCTGAATTAGGAAGCGAAGACTCGATAGTAAGCGAGTTGAAAAGTATTGATGGTGTGAAAGAAATTTATCAGGTTTATGGAGTTTATGATATTGTTGCACAAGTTGAATCAGAAACAATGGAAAAAGTCAAGGAGACAATTACCTGGAAATTACGAAAATTAAATGGTGTAAAATCTACACTAACTATGATTGTCATGGAATGACAAACATACACTTTATGCTGGAATCTCCGATCCAAATAAGTCATATTTTGCGACAGGTACAATAATTTTGTAATCAAATTCATTTCATAACACAATTATTTTTTAGAAGGAAAACAATAAACTAAGCTAATTGTTCTTTAAAATTCTAGAATATAGATATAAAATTTGTTACCTAAAATTATTACATTAGACAAAATTATTGATAGACTTTGCTCCAGATAAACTTTTGTGGACAATGTTACCAAACCTTGATTTATCGAGAATTATTAATTCCCTTGCTCTATTAATAGGTGAAGATGAAAAATACGGCAATTTATTAATATATACTAAATACAAAATAATATCAATAATTGTACACTGGTGGATATCACAAAAAGTTGGAAGAATTATTTAAGAGATCAAATGTAAAATTAGGCGATTCAGTTATCATTCAAACTAGCAATGAGACGCATACTGGTATTTTGTTGCCAAGGTACGAATATGCCGATGACAATCATCTAGTCTTGAAACTAAAAAATGGATATAATATTGGTATCAATCTACGGAAAATTAAGAGCATAAAAAAAATAGTCGAAAAAGCAGGTACATCTGACAAACATAGTATCGACTACAATTACGTGGATAATTTTTCATTTGAAAGTACTGATCAAAATTTTTCAAAAGGCGATCTTCCAAATTTATCTTTGTTAAGTACGGGCGGGACCATTTCAAGTAAAATTGATTATAGAACGGGAGGAGTTATGGCAGCCCTAACAGCAAAAGAATTGAATGATTCAATTCCCGAACTTGTAAAGATCGCAAACATAGACCCAGAAGTAGTTTTGACTGAATATAGTGAAAATATCAAACCTGAACATTGGTCTTTAATAGCAAAAAAAGTTGCTAATAATATTTTATCAAGCAAATACGAAGGGATTATTGTATCACATGGAACAGATACAATGCATTATACATCTGCTGCACTTAGTTTTGCTCTTCAGAATCCTCCAATTCCTGTAGTACTAGTCGGAGCACAAAGGTCTTCAGATCGGCCTTCATCTGATGCATCATTGAATTTAATAGGCGCATGTACATTTGCGACTAAATCTAAAGTCTCAGGTGTCTTTGTTGCGATGCATTATTCGATCTCTGACGACGTAATTGCATGTCATATAGGAACCAGGGTTAGAAAAAACCATACAAGCAGACGAGACGCATTTCATTCAATTGACGTGTCCCCTTTTTCACTAGTCAAAAAAGATCAAATAGAAATATCTAATCAGTATACAGACTTGATTTTTCAACAAAGAAGCAAGAGTTTTGAAAGGATGATCGTAAGACCAAATTTTGAAAATAAAGTTTCGTTATTAAAATTTTATCCTGGTTTCGATTGCAGAATGATTGATTATTGTGTCAAGTCAGGTCAAAAAGCAATCATTTTTGAAGGTACTGGTTTGGGCCACATTAACAAAGGATGCTTTTCTCATATAAAGAGTGCAATTGATAATGGAATCTTAATATTTATGACCTCTCAATGCATTTGGGGTAGAACTGCCCTTACGGTCTATGACACTGGAAGAGATCTTTTAAATCTCGGCGTAATTCCTCTTTCTAATATGACTTCAGAGACTGCATTGGTCAAAGCGATGTGGTGTTTAGGTAATTTGAAAGAAGTGAAGGATGTAGTAAAAATGATGACAACCAATATTGCAAACGAGTTCACTAAACGAATAACAGTAGATTGATTGCAGAAAATTAAGATCATTTGCGCAATTCAAATTGGTAATTTGATGGTCCAGGCTCAGCAGGGTTATTCATCACTTTATATCACAGGGGTTGCCCAATTGACGATTGTTAATCTTCAGTGCTCAAAAGACCCACTATAATTCTGAGCGAATTTTGTATGTGCCTGTTGCGTGCGACTCCATAGATCACAATAATCTAATAAACTACACTGGTAGGGGGCTCAAGGTCTTTTATGTGAACAAGAAACGCCGTACCTCCCACCAGAGTAATGAAATTTGTCTACTGACCTCATGTGCAACATAGATTAGAAAGGTATCGTACAATGCTAGTAACTTTTGGGCTGACTTCCATTTACATTGCTGGCAAATAATCTTCGAAAATCACCTGGGATGAATATGGCATATCCTTGTGTCGTCTGATTAAATAGATGATGTGTAATTCTCCTTTTCTTGCAAATGCGCGCATGGAAAAAAGGAACAAAATAAGATGAATTGGAAGCAATTGAACAAAATTGCTTATTTCAGTTAAATCATTAAAATGATTTATGATTTCTTGGAAATCGCTAATCCAAATTATTGGATTGCTTCCACTGATCCTAGTTCATAAATCCTATGTCCACTATAGCCACCTATTGATTTTACAACTCCTTTAGATTCAAGTGAACGTAAAAATGAATTTGCTACTGAAATTTTTACACCCATTATTCTTGCCAATCCTTGCGAAGTAATTGGTTTCATACTTTTCAAAGTCTTTAAACCCTGAGGTTCTTCAATCACAATTGATGATTTTTGTTTTTGTTTGAAAGGGTTTTTCTTTTCTCCTTTCTTACCTTTCTCATCCTGAACGGGATTTTCTTTAGAAGTCTTTTCTTGATTTCCGATTGATTTTTTCTTAGCTCCTCCCATAGTAACAGGATTGTTAATCCAATTTATAAATTCTGTGGAATAGATTAAATAATATTTTTGCGATGAACTCTATTTAACAATAAAGTCCTTCTTGTTTTTGGAGTTTGAGTTGAAATATTTTAAAATACCTGGATATAACAAATAATGTTGGATTTTTCCACTATCGTTAATATACTAGAACAGATGGAACAAACCACAAGTAGGATAGAACTCACAAACTATTTGGTTACTCTTTTCAAAAATACGCCGTCAGAACTCATTGATAAGATAATCTACCTCATTCAAGGGAAAATAAGACCAGATTACGAAGGAATTGAAATGGGAATAGCTGAGAAAATGATAATTAAAATAATTTCACAAATATCAGATATTTCCAGTAGCAAAGCGTACCAAAAATACCATGAAATAGGAGATTTGGGAAGCGTGGCAGAAACAATTTTAAAAAATAAGATCCAAACAACACTTTTTCACGAAAAGGTTACTATGGAAAGGATTTATTTAACTTTTGATAAAATATCTAAAATCACTGGAAAGGGATCTCAGGAAATTAAGTTAAAATTGTTTGCGAGCCTTTTTAATGATTCATCTCCTGAAGAATGTAAATACATTATTAGATTTGCATTAGGAACATTACGCCTTGGAATAGCGGAGAGTACAATAATGGATGCGTTAGCATTAGCATTTACTTCTGACAAAAAAAATAGGAAAATTCTAGAAAGTGCATATAATGTCTCAAGCGATTTAGGAAGGGTTTCTAAAATTTTAGCAAATCAGGGATTAAAAGCGGTCTCCGCAATTAAGATTGAGCTATTTATACCAATTCGACCTATGCTCGCGGAACGGGTTCGAACTGCCAAAGACGCACTCGAAAAGTCCGCTGGGAAAGCTGCAGTAGAGTTTAAAATTGATGGAGAAAGAGTACAGATTCATAAAACCGATAAGAAGGTTCAAATATTTTCAAGAAGTTTGGAAAACGTAACCCATTATTATCCGGATGTCGCTGAGGCATCTAGGACCATTAATTTTAAAAATATTATCATAGAAGCCGAAGTAGTTGCAATAAATAAGAATACGGAAGAATTTCTACCATTCCAGGAACTCATGCATAGACGTAGAAAACATGATATAAAAAAGATAATGGAAAATTATCCTGTTTTTGTAAATGTTTTTGATATTCTCTATGCTTCAGGAAAAGATAAAACAAATCTCCCTTACATAGAACGAAGGGAATTATTGAAAGAAGTTATTACTAAATCGGTAGATCGAAGACTTTCTCTCATACAACAAAGAATTGTAGGCACCGTAAAAGAGCTTGAAAAATTCATAGCTAAGGCAATAGAAAATGGTTGCGAAGGTGTGATGGTGAAACAGATTAATAGCGCTTATAGAGCTGGAGCAAGAGAATTCGCATGGATTAAAATCAAAAGAGAATATAGAAGCGAACTAGCCGATACTCTAGATCTAGTTATCATTGGTGGATCCTATGGAAGGGGAAGAAGAGTAGGTAAATATGGTGCGTTACTACTTGCAGTATACGATAAGAAAGAAAATGTTTTCAAAAGTGTGTGTAAGGTGGGAAGTGGATTTACAGATGAGGTACTTGAAGAATTATTTAAGGAGTTAGGAAAATATATGATACCAAAAAAGCATCCAAGGGTTTATTCAAAACTTGACATGGATAGCTGGTTTGTACCTACAATAGTCATTGAAATTATTGCATCAGAGATAACATTAAGTCCTGAATATGATGCGGGTATGAATTCTATTAGGGAAGGATTTGGATTGTCACTAAGATTTCCAAAATTTACCAAAAAAATACGGCTTGATAAAAATCCTCAAGATATAACGGAAGAAACTGAATTAGTAGAGATGTACAGAAAACAGAGGAACATTAAATTATGAATTTGCAAAGGTATTTCTAGACAAAATTCTCATTCTTTACTAATTGGCTGGTTTTGCATTAACTACTAACTTAAAATTATTCAAGATATCTTTACATCTATTTCTTATTGTGACTTCAGTTACACCGGCAAAATTGGATACATCAATCTGAAGTAGATTAACTCCTAGTAGAACTGATGCCAAGTAAATATATGCGGCAGCCAATCCATTTGGTGCTTTGCCGTCTGAAAAGAAGTTATTATTTGTTTTTTGTGCAATTTCAAGCGCTAATCTCTCAATTTTTGTATCTATTTTTGCTATATTAGCAAGTTTTGAAATATAATTATCTATTGCAAACATTGAGGGTATTGGTGCAGTTTTAGAATAGGGCGAGGGTGTAAATAAGTTATTTGAATTAGGATCTGCTTTTGAATCTAGGGGACGAAAATCATCTGTTAATGAAACTGATGTTCCCCTATTTCCTGATTCATTTAACTTGTTCATTTCCATAACCATTGACCTATAATATCTAGAGGCCAGTTTTACGCCTGATTTGTCAAATTTAGATATTCCTGCAGCCTGGACTATTTCTTCAATTGATCTAACTACACCACATCTTTTGCAAGCCAAATAAATTGTTGCCGATGCAATACATATTATAGATTTTCCCTTTGCCTTACTGTTATTTTCAAAATTACGATATATCATTGATGCAGTTTCGGTTATTGTTTTTCTAAGGCACAGAACCGAGCAAACCTCATTAATCTTTGATAAGACGTTAGATAGTCTTCTTTCTTTTGATGAATTAACTCTTAACCTGCTATGCCACTTACGCGATCTATTCATAAGTTCAACATTTTGATAATCTATGGTACGCCCACTATAATCCCTGGAACTATTTCCTATCTCCGTCCTTAATCCAAAATCATGGAGAGATAAACTTGTTGAGCCACTCGCCCTCGTATTCTTGTTCCTTTCTTCAAAATCAGTTGAATTAGTTTCTGGCCCATAATAGTCTACTTCTTCCATAACTACACATCCGCATTTGTGACATACATATTCGCCCTTGCCATAGTCAAGAATAATTTTTGATTCACATTCAGGACAATGTGAACGATATTCTAGAGAGGTCACATCTTTTTCCTCCTCTTTACTCTGTCTCTTTTACTTGACGAATTCATTCCGTAATTGACATTATGAGATTTGTATACTATTCCACCGATAGAGTACTTTGAATTTAGGCTTGGCATAACCGATGCATATGGGGATTTGACTGATCCAATTAGTTCAATAATTTTTCCAACTTTAGCTCCCTTATCATCTATTAATAACTGACCTATCAGCCTATGGTCAATATTTTGTTCAACTTTAACTATCAATCTTCCACTTTTGGCTAAGTGCATTATTTCTCCTATTTTCTCCATTATTTGTAATCAACTCTTTGTACTTACTCATTATCATTGTAATCTGTCAATAAAATTTAGTTTTATGATAAATAAAATCTGTCATCTAGTTTCGATAAATAAGATATTGGGTTTAATCTTTATGCTTTTGTTGTCTTGTCTCAATTATTTTTTTTGCTATTTGATTGACTATAGTTGATTTATTTTTGGATTTTGAGATCATCACATAGCCTGACTTTACAAATGATCTCCTTGGATATCGTGCTTGATTGTTAATGTTTTCATCTGAAATCTCTAATTCTAAACTTTTTGATGCTCCAATTAGCTCCTGTATCGTAGGATCATAAACAGAAATATTTTTTCCTACCTTGCGGCCTTTTTTTCGTGACAAATTTTTGTTAAAATAGTCCAACCAGATTATTTGATGATCATAATCTTTCATTAAGATCAGTGTATTATGGATATAAATAATCATTTTGATATTATTACGTAAATACACTTATCAAATATATCGAATCTCACACTATTTGTTTCAATTTGGATTTTTTGTTAACCACTATATCCAATTATTTTATATAACCAGAATTCATTACCAGAAATGTCCCGCGGTAGCTCAGCCTGGTAGAGCTTTCGGCTGTAGTAGTCGGCAAATATTGCTGAACTCGTGAAACAGCTTATCAGGCTAACATTTGCAGCGACCGAAGAGTCGCAGGCTCAAACAGATTTGATTATTTGGTCTTCTGGAGTAGATCCTGCCCGCGGGATACATTAATTCCCAAGAAGGTAATCTCAATATTAGAATAAATGGGATATTTTATAATTAAATGTCATTAAGAATGACCGAGGAGAATATCTTCCATGTTATTGTTAAATTACCGTAGTTGTAGAATATCAATATTGAAAAACACGGAACACGTCGAACCGCACATAAAAGAATCTAATCACATAAGAGACTTTGTATTTGGATTCGGTGATGGAATAAACACCTCATTAGGTATAGTCGCAGGTGTTGGAGGGGCAAACAGCTCTGCTGATTTTATAATATTGGCTGCGCTTGTTGGAATGTTTACTGGCGCAAAAGCTATGGCAGTACAAAATTATCTGGCAGTAAAATCCCAGAGAGAAATATTAGAATCAGAAATAAAAAGAGAGGAATTTGAAATGGAAGCATATCCCGAAAAAGAACGTATAGAAATCGAAGAAATTTATCGTGCAAAAGAATTTGATGAAGATCTAGTAAGACGTGTTACAGATAAAATTACCTCAAATAAAAAAGTGTGGCTTAAAACAATGTTGACCGAAGAATTAGGATTGAATTTGGATATTGTCGGTAAACCCTTTAAAGGTGCTCTTATTATGTTCGTTTCTTTCCTAATTGGCGGAATTCTGCCAATTTTGCCATACTTATTGAGTAAAACAGGCTTTGTACCTCTTCCGATTTCACTTTGGACGGCTATTGCAATTAGTATCATTTCTTCATTTCTGATAGGAGCCAAGAAGGCAAAGTTAGCGAAGAAAAATTGGATTATGGGTGGCATTGAGATGTCTGGATTGGGAACTGGAATTGCTTTATTAGGATATGGAATTGGCGCTGAATTGCATAACGCAAATTTGTTAAATTTCTAGTTTCAAACTGATAATATTGAAAGTGTGTGTTTCTTTAGCAACAGACTCGGTCAGTAAATTGTCCGATTTGATTGGTACGGCAATTCAGAGAGGAGCTGATTATATGGAAATTAGGTTTGATCATACAATATATAAAGACATTGACAATGCGTTAGAGATATCCAGGAAGATAAAAAATAGAGCAATTTTTACGTTGAGATCGAAAGATGAGGGTGGATTTTTTGAAGGTAAAATCGATGAACGAATTTCATTGTTAAAAAAAATTGGTTCAATAAAACCAATGTTACTTGATATAGAGATCTCAACACTAAAAAAGTACACAGGATTGAGGAAATTTTTAAAGGATGAAAAAATTCCAATACTCGTTTCATCCCACGACTTTAAAACAACACCAAGGACGTCTTCACTCCTTGGCATATTTCAGGAAATGAGGAAATACAGCAATTATGTTAAATTGGTTACTATGGCAAGAAATTCGGAGGATAATATTAGAGTACTTTCATTGTACGATAAAATCGTGAATACCCATTTGATCGCATTCGCTATGGGAGAACATGGAATTTTATCTAGATTATTGTGCACATTGTATGGGGGTTCACCCTTTACCTACGCTTCCCTAGATCGTTCTTTGGCCCCAGGGCAGCTGGATGTCAGACTAATGAAAAAAATCTACGAAAGAATTGCAAAGAATCTGAAAATAGATGAATGCTGAACTCAAAACATATTGCATAATTGGTGACCCCATAGATCATTCTTTTTCTCCTGCAATTTATAATGCTGCCTTTAATTCATTGGGACTGAATTGTACCTATATTGCATTTAGGGTTCAAAAAGATGAATTAAGGGACTCTTTGGATTCATTGAGAGCAATAAACATTGGTGGTTTCAACGTAACTATGCCACATAAGATTAAAGTTCTAAATTATGTCGACTATTATGATAAAACTGTTGAAATGGTTGGGGCAGCAAATACTGTTAATAATGATCATGGTAAATTTAGAGCCTACAACACAGATGTTATCGGTTTCATAAAACCGTTACATGAGAGAAAGATTAGCTTTAATGGGTTTAACGTATTAATTTTGGGTGCCGGTGGTGCTGCTAGAGCAATTGTTGTAGCTTTGGCACATGAAAAGGGAATTGCAAACATCAATATTTTTAATAGGAATACCGATGGATCCGAAAAATTATCAAATATGATTAAAAAAATGGGTCTGGAATCTAGTATTGTTTCCAATAATAATATTCAACAAGTTGCATCCAAAAGCCATCTAATTATAAATACTACTCCACTTGGGATGAAAAATGAAAAAAGTTTGATAAATTCTACTAATATAAGAACGGATGCTATTGTATATGATATTGTATATAAGCCAATAAATACCGATTTAATAAAAAATGCAAAAACTGCCGGTGCGGAAGTAGTCTACGGTTATGAAATGTTACTCAAACAGGCAATTGCATCATTCAAGATATGGATACAGAAGGATCCGCCATTAGATTCTATGAAAAAGGTTCTCTTTGGAATGTTTGGTGAACCTGTATGACAGTAAAGGTAATTTCTATAGTTCATGGTGCTGTGTCAATAGTCAATGCTGTTGCAACAGGATTTGGCTCGGCGATGGGCATCTCTCTTCAGGTCACAGCTGAAATAATATCTAAAAAAGGTTCTGGCATAATTTTTCAAAAAAGTGGAGGGCAAGTTATGATAAAAAAGATAATTCATTATATACTGCCATCAAATTTTATCAACAATAATCAACTAATAATTAATATTGATTCAGAAATACCTTCAGGTATGGGGCTTAAAAGTTCCAGTGCTGTGTCAAATGCAGTTGCTCTTGCATGCAAATCACTTGTAAGCAATGATGTCGATGATGAATTTGTACTAAATAGCGCTATTAATGCATCATTGTATGCAAAAACAACGATTACGGGTGCATTTGATGATTCAACCGCATGTTATTATGGCGGGTTTGTTACTACAGATAACTATAAGAGAAAGATTTTGAAAAAGGAAAATTCACCAACTGACTTATATGCTGTAATATATTTGCCAAATAACAAAAAAAGAGGAGATGTTACTAAACTAAAACTCCTTTCAGATATTTTTTTACATGCTTTTCAATTGGCCTATTCTGGACAATATTGGAAAGCAATGATACTAAACGGCATCTTAACATCTACTTTACTCTCAAGTGGTTATGATATTACGAGGAACTGCCTTGAAAATGGAGCACTGTCTGCAAGTATATCAGGTAATGGTCCTGCAATAGCTGCAATTGTACGTCAAAGTGAGGTCAAAAAAATTCAATCAATTTTATCTAAATTAGACGGGAGGGTAATTGTTTCACGTACAAACAATCAAAAGGCAACAATAGTGAAAGAACTTGACTAAAATAATAGTTAGAAAATCCATACTGAATGGAAACATTTCATGTCCTCCGAGCAAAAGCTATACCCATAGAGCTATATTCGTTTCTTCTTTGGCAAATGGAGAATCACGTATAATTAATCCTCTTCTTTCAAGGGATACAATTGCTACAATTGACGCATGTAGAGCATTTGGAATAAAAATACAGAGAAGAAAGGAGGAGTTAATTGTTTCTGGAAAAGATACTCCAAAAGTCCCAGATAATGTTATCAATGTGGAGAACTCTGGAACAACAATGCGTTTTGTTACTGCTATATCATCCCTAGTGAAAGGAGGATATGTCATAATCACGGGAGATGATAGTATAAGAAATCGACCCATGCGTCCCCTCTTGGTGGCTTTAAAGGAACTAGGGATTAATTGTTACTCTACAAGAGAAAATGACCGAGCTCCTATTGTTGTTCAGGGTGGAAGAATTAGCGGAAAACAAATTAATATCGATGGTTCTATATCGAGTCAATTTATTTCAGGTCTCTTGATTGCAGGAGTGAATGCTCAATCGGAAATTTCTTTGGCTGTTGAGGGAAAACAAGTCTCAAGATCTTATATAGAATCAACAATTAACGTTATGTCTAAATTTGGTGCCATTTATCCAATAGTAGGTATGTGCCTTCTATTTTTACAGTACCAGGGGATTTTTCTACAGCGGCATTGTTGTTATCTGCAGGGGTACTCGTAGGTAAGGAGATAACTGTTGGTAACCTGGATTTTTCGTTACCACAGGGGGATTCAAAAATTCTTGAGATTCTTAAAAATATAGGTGCAGTAATTAGAACGGACAAAAAAAATGGTTCTGTGACAGCATCAGAAACCGAAGAACTTGATGGTGGAGAATTTGACCTATCAGATACTCCAGACTTGCTTCCTGTCGTTGCCATTTTATCCTTAAAGTCGAGAAATCCAGTAAGAATATATGGAGTTTCTCACACGCGTTACAAAGAAACGGATAGATTAAGAATAATTGCATCTGAACTGAAAAAGTTTGGAGTTAAAACGCTTGTATTCCCCGATGAAATCAGGATATTCCCACCAAAAAAACTAAAGAATGCCCGCCTTGATTCCCACAACGACCATAGACTTTTCATGAGCTTCGTAATAGCTGCCATGATGACAGAAAATTCTGTTGTGGATGGAGTAGAATCAGTTGATGTGTCATACCCTT
>VBPX01000055.1 GCA_005877075.1 Nitrososphaerota archaeon
CCATTAAAGACATTGCAGCTTGATGTGACTGATTCTAGTTCGGTTAATAATGCAATAAAGTCTATAATGGATGAAACAGGACGAATAGATGTACTGATTAATAACGCGGGATATGGATTGGTTGGACCATTTGAGGAGTTAAGCATGGATGAAATTAAGCAACAATTTGAAACCAACTTTTTTGGAGTTGTAAGAGTAACTCAAGCTGTTCTTCCCATAATGCGGGAACAAAAATATGGAATAATCGTAAATATAAGCTCAGGCGCTGGGAGATTTGGCTATCCTAATGGTTCAGCATATGTTAGTACCAAATTTGCGTTAGAGGGTCTTAGTGAATCTATGGCATATGAAATTGAACCGTTTGGTGTGATAGTTGTCTTGGTGGAACCCGGATTTGTTAGAACAAACTTTTCAAATGTAGTGGCAAAAAGATCCCAAAGTCCTAATTCGCAATATTCAAAGATGACGGAAAAAATGTCAGACAGTATTGATAAGATGAAGCTGAATAGTTCTCCACCTGAACTTGTTGCAAATGTAGTTCTAGAAGCAGTAACAAGTAAAAATCCTAAACTCAGATATCTGGCTGCGAAAGATGTAGAACAATGGATGGAACAGAAAAAAAATATGTCCGATAGAGAATTTTTTAATATGATCAAACAATCCCTACAATAAACTAAAATTTACTTGTCCAAAATTTCGCGTGTCCTTATAAATTCCCTCAAAACATTGGCTTCTTCTCTGTAAGCTCTAATTTTATGAAGTTGCCCATCAGGGCATCTTACCTCAACTGTTATTATGTTTGTTTCTGCATCTGACCCATAAACACTGGGATAGGTTTTTTCGATCTTACAATCACGATTTAGGAGACTTTGCAGCTTTACTATAGAATCGCTCAATGCTTATTATTATGTATTATCCTCTGCGTTATTTATAAAATTGAATAACAGCATTGAATGACCTCTAGCTTCTTTCTGAATATTCAACTGAGATAGGAACTTTTTAAGAGAAAATCAATTATACTAAGCTGCCATTACAGATCAAATGCAGGAATCAGAAAGTGAGACTACAAGAAAGCCAACTTATCCAATAAATCCTTTAATTCTTAATCGATGGTCCCCTAGGTCGATGACAGGAGAAGAACTTGGTGATGCTGATATCATGCCACTCTTCGAAGCTGCCAGATGGGCTCCTTCCTCTTTTAATAATCAGCCTTGGAGATTTATTTATGCTAAAAGAAATACAGAACACTGGGATAGGTTGTTTAATTTATTGGCTGATGCTAATAAGATTTGGGCAAAAAATGCTGCGTTACTGGTGGTAGTAATATCAAGAAAAAACTTTGAATATAATGAAAAACCTGCAAGAACGCATCAATTTGACGCTGGTTCCGCGTGGGTGAATCTAGCGTTGGAGGCATCCTCTAAAGGTATTGTTGCCCATGGTATGCAAGGTTTTGATTATGAAAAGTCAAGAACGGCTTTAGGAATTCCTGTTGATTTTGAGGTAATGGCAATGATTGCAATTGGAAAAAAAGGGTCAAAAGAAAATCTCCCATCAGAGCTCCAAGAAAAGGAAAAACCCACCGATAGGAAGCCTTTGAAGGAAATTATTATGGAAGGGACCTTTCACAAATAAAATTAAGATTAAATTTGATTGTTTTCTAGTCTTTTTTTACCCTCATCTGTTATTCGAATTTTAGAATCTGTTACTTCATGATTTGCTACAAATCCATCGCCAACCAGGATTTTAACTACATTATCTATTTCGGCATTATCCAAAAGTCCTATTTCTTTTCCAATATCGTACTTGTTGAAATAACTGATTTGACCTTTATCAGATGTTCTTTCAAAAAGTTTCAAAAGAAACTTGTCAAATGATTCATTAGACATTTCGAATTAAATGCACGCAAATATGTTTAAGGATGATTGGGCGCAATTTTCATTTCTAAATTCTGTGCGTTTCACTTACTCTGTTTACAGTTTTTCTGTACAGAAGATATGTATCGAATACTTGCCATATCCAATATGCCGCCATAGCCAACCAATTTATTGGAAATGTAAAAAACAATGATAATGTCAAAGACAATGCTAGCGCGCCAATTAGAATCGTCAAACCCCTCTTTTTATGATTAAGATAGATTTGTCCAAGTCCTGGCAATATAATACTAAAGAAATAGGCGTATATTCCACTCTCTTTAGATATTCTTTCCAATAACGTTCACCTAAATACTAGATGCAGGAATTTGTACTGACCTTATTATTTCATGATGGCATTTATTACATACCATCTTGCATAGGATCTGATTTAGCGAATATGTCCTTCTCCCACAACTGTCACACGTCATCTCAGACTCCATAAATGAAATATGTTCATTATAACTTAAATCAGTTGCATATCACAAATCATCTTATTTCTTAAACTTTTGATTTTCAACCGACTTTTTGTGATTTTTAAAAAATTCGATACTTTTTGGTCTTTTAATATATAGCATGCTACAATCGATATACTAGTAACATTTCATAGAATAAATTTGTGTATGACTTTGATTGAATCAAGAATCGTGTACTATGCAACCGACAGTTTACTTTTTTAAATAGTCAGATTTTTCTGGCTTTTCGTATGTTTTTTGGTGTTAAATAGCTTGTCAATTTTCCATTAACTAAATTTTTTTGTCAGCATTTGTCGTATGGTTCATATTAATTTCTAAAATGTTCATCTGATAACCTATCTGACAGATTATGCGTGAGAATTTGAACCCCTGAGTAAAGTTATTAACATATCATATAGTAAAGGGTATCTCATAAATTAATAAAAATCAGCTAAGCAAGTGAATTGGAAGGACATATTTTACAAAAGACTCATGCTCTAACGTTACTGGCATAATGAATATTGCACTGAACAGGTATCTCAACAAGACCACGATCACTATTATTACGAGGATAACTAGTGCGATATATACGAGTGTGTTTAAGACCATACTAGTCTAACGCCATAAAAGTATAAATAGTTGTCATATGGGCTAAGGTAATCCTATATTAGTTGTCAACGAATTTATAGAATATTGTGCGATTATTACGCTGAAATGAGCGACGATAAAAAAGAAGGAGACCTATGTAGAAAAGAACATGCATTTTGGTAACGTAATTGAAAAGAAAAGTTAGTAGAAGACACTAAAATATTTTTTTGTCAAGTTATTTTTCAAACATGAGTAAGATTTTTATTTTTTAAATACAAATCTGTAGGACATTGTAAATATTCTTTTGTTACCCCTTTATGACACTCTTTACATAGAGTTCTCAGATTATCATGGCTATGAAGAAATTCTGTTATTGTTTTAATCTTGTTGTCAAGTGAATCAAACCTGAATCCTAATTCTTTATAAAGTGATCTAGGAATAATGTGATCGCATTCTAGTCTCTTTGATCTTGCAAACTTTTTTCTATATGTATAAGGATATTTTTTTCTACAGATTTGGCAAGTGTAATTATCACGTTTAAATATATCTGATCGTACTCTTTCCCAATAAAAGTTATGATAATACCATTTCTCAAACTGTTTACTGCATCCCTTAGAGCAATACTTCCTAAATGGATATTTGACTAAATTTTGACATCCGGTATTTCTGCAAATGGAATTTCCCATACTGTCAAATTTATCAAATTCTCTTATGTATACAATATTCCTAGATGCCATGTATTGAATTAATTGGATTACCTTATTTTTTATTTGAAGAAAAAAAGTTTACATAAAGATAAATTTGTTGTTTATTGGAAAATATAGAATTTCAGTGTTTTGAGATAGTATTTTTAATTCTCGTAATACTACAGCATTAACTTTACATTACTACAGTATAATTAGATAAATATGGATATATTTCCACCTCCGCATCAACAACTGAATCCTTTTCCATTTTATGCTCAAATGAGAAAACTTCATCCTATTGAATATGACGATAAAAATAAGATATGGGGAATTTTTCGCTATAATGATATTCAGAATATCCTCGCAGATTATAGACACTTTTCTTCGGATATTCTAAAATTAGTCAATATTCAACAAGAGCAACTGGCACAACAAGGGCAACAACAAGAACTTGGAAAAGAAAGAGCGTCCGTGAGACGTAGTATTCTTACATCCGATCCGCCTTATCATGCTAAGCTGCGGAGTGTTATTTCTTCGGCTTTTACTTCAAATACGATATGGAAGCTAAAACCACGGATTGAGGAGATCTGTCATGGATTGATAGACAAGGTTATTGAGCAAGGTAATATGGATTTAATAAATGAGCTGGCCTATCCATTACCGGTTACTGTCATTGCAGAGCTACTGGGTATTCCAGCCGATGATCAAGATATATTTAGAAGATGGGCAGACGAACTACTTGGTTCAACTAGGGGTAGCAGTAATAATCTTCCTATTGATACTAAATCAGAGCAGATATTTAAAAAAGTTCAAGATGAAATGGATTCTTATTTTAGTAAGATAATTGAAAAGAGAAGGGAGAAAATGATATCCGCAAATGATCTAATCAGTAATTTACTAAAGGCAGAGATAGATGGTAACAGGCTAGCTGAAGAAGAAATACTTGCATTTTGTGCCCTCTTACTTTTGGCTGGACATGTAACGACTGTAAATTTAATAGGGAATATAGTACGTTCCTTGCTAGAGTATCCCCAACAGCTTGAGCAACTCTATTGCAATGTTAAAGATAGCTCGTATAACAGTCCTTCCGTTCAATCCGCCATTGATGAAACATTGCGCTATAGATCTCCTGTTCAAGCGTTGTTTCGTTTTGCTATGGAAGATGTAGTTATCGGTGGGCATAAAGTGCAAGCAGGACAAAGAATAATCCTTTGGATTGGATCAGCTAATCATGATGAATCTGTTTTCCCTGATGCTGAGGGGTTTGACATAACCCGTACCATTACCAATAATACGCATTTAGCCTTTGGTCATGGAATTCATTTTTGTCTAGGTTCTACCTTGGCTAATTTGGAAGCTCAAGTAGTTTTAAAAATAATATTGGATAGACTCAAGGACGTGAGATTTGCTGTTGACTATAAAG
Organism: Nitrososphaerota archaeon; assembly: GCA_005877075.1. Taxonomy (GTDB): domain Archaea; phylum Thermoproteota; class Nitrososphaeria; order Nitrososphaerales; family Nitrososphaeraceae; genus TA-21. The sequence goes on from VBPX01000055.1 coordinate 5,066, forward strand.
TAGAATCATTAAGGCCACTTCATGGCATGTTTTTTCATGGAGTCAATCATCTACCAATATCTTTTAAACCTGCCAAGCTGAAAGTGGCGTCTTAGATGAAAAAAATATTACCAAGTGTCAGTATGATAAGTAAAATTAATGCGATTTATGGTCGTGCAAACTTTTCAATCTCCAGAAGTAATATAGAGTGTATATAGGGTTGAGTTTCTAAACATATTCTAGTGAATTAAAAGATGGAGGAGATCGGTAACATACTTTATACAGCAATTATGGAAATTGGTAAGGAAAAAATCCAAAGCGATATTACCTCAGATATAGGATTATCCAGACAATACATCAAAATGATAATGACTCAATGTGATAAGCGTATAAAAAATACAAGTAATAAAACCATTGGCTCGCTTTGTGAAGCCCTGCTACATTTCATGTTAACATCATGTACTTTACCTTCTGTGAGAAAGGTTAACATTGAAGGTATCGATTTAGATATAGTAATTCCTAATCTTCATACTCTGAGAAAATATCCTGACAAAGCTATTGTTATTCAGATCTCAAAAGGTATGAGCAATATAATGAAAGAACAACTAAAGAACGTCATAAAAATTCAACCAAATATCAGGAATTTATGGGTAGTATCTAGAAAGCCCTTTTTAACAGGGCATATAAATTACATAGTCGACCCAGGCAAAAATGTTCCATCACTACAAAAACTAAACTTCCACGATATTATTTTGGATATTAATAAATTTTTAGAACTAGCAGGAGATAGAAGCTTTAGGTTTTTCCAGTGATGAAAATCGTAATTCGATTTGTCATCAATTTTGAGCGCCCAATGAGTTTTCCTGGGAAATAACACTCTATTTGTAAGAGTATAATTCGTATATCCTACCATGTAACTTATCGACAAAATTCCATCTATCATGTGATAACTTTAAATTGATAAACTTGTTCCTAAAAAATTCGTCAGTTGCAAATATTTCATAAATTGACTGGCCAACTAAAATTTGGTTTGGTTGGGCAGCAGATGTTATCTTGGAGGCTATACTTATGCTTGACCCTACTAAATCAATTGGGGCAACGTCTATTTGTTTTCCATACAGGATTACCAATGAAGGACCGCAGTCGAGTCCTGTCTTTACTTTAATCTCTGGTAGACTATTTTCTCTTAATATTGGATTAATACACTCCTTAATAACAGATAGAAAGGAGATAGCACAGTTCAATGCATTCTCACAGGCCTTTCTCTTATCAAATTCTGCCGGGAATATACCAATTACTGAATCTCCAACATACTTTAAAACATATCCACCATATCCAATAATTACTAATCTTGCTTCTTGAGAAAAAACCTGAATTATGGAAGCAAATTGTCGCGGTGGCAATGTCATAGTCATTTGAGTAGAGCCATTAATGTCAATAAATAATATAACCATCATTGCGTTTGAATTCACGTGTCTCTTCAAGAAGTGTTTTGAGTGTTCGGTGGTTAAGTCGAATTCTAAACCGTTCTGTATTGTATGAAGTACCCTCGCCTTAATGTTTTCCACATCCTGGACTGTAGGAAGCATATTGCTTGTTCTATCATAATAATCGTTAAACAACCTATATTCTTTCTGAATAGAAAGGAACGACAAAAATTATGGTTTATCGTTCTCTAGAAAAGACTCATATATGATAATATTTAGTATGTAAACCTGCATAGGTAGTATGAATAAACAAGCTTCTATACCAAAAACAGTAGTAATATTTCCGGCCAAGAATGAAGAGGATACTATCGAACACGTCATAAGAACTGCAAAAAAAAGTCGTCATAATCCACAAGTAATAGTAGTTGATGCTTATTCAACCGATCGGACTGCTGAAATAGCCCGCAAGAATGGCGCTAGAGTAATTCAACAAGATAATAGATTGTTCCCTGCAAAGGGAATCGCAATGAAAAAAGGAATTACGGAGGCAATCAAGATTAAGGCCGATATTGTATTATTTCTTGACGCAGATATAAAAAATCTTACTCCTGATTGGATAGATAAACTAGTGGATGGATGTGCCAATTGTGACATGGTAAGGGGTTACTACCAAAGACATGCTCAAGACGCTGCGGTCACAAAGCTTATTGCAAAGCCTATGATGCGAGTCTTCTTTCCAGAGCTATCACATTTTGAACAACCATTGAGTGGTGAAGTATGTGCAAGGATGGAGGTATGGAAAAGTCTATTGGACAAAAATTCTCCTGATGGATGGGGAGTAGATATATGGTTTTTGATCGAAGCTGCCATGTCAGGCTACCAAATTAAAGAAATATTTCTTGGCCTTAAGGAACATACATCCTTTGAAGACTATCGCGAAGACGTAGGGAAATTGGCCAAAATGGCTGAACAAGTAGAGTTCACAATAATAAAGGAAGCATTTAAGCATCGTAGAATGGATTTGCATAGGGATGTCAAAATTTAGTTTGTGATTTAATGTGGTTCAGAATACTAATATTACTGGCTTATTCACTTCGCATATTCATCCGATTCCCAAATTGCAAAACTGTTATTCTCTGAATCAAGGCAAAATACGAAGTAACCCAAACCAGGTACAGTCATTTTAGGAGTAACTACTTTACCTCCAAGTTTTTCCACTTTGACCTTTCTATATCATTCACAGGAATTTCATAATGCACTATTGTTGGCATATAAATTCGAACTATGGAGTAAAAATATATAAGTCAACCTGATTTTGCTCAGACATCGACAAACTCAAGTATTATTTATGTTCAAGTTGGAATAGTTATCTGAATTGACAATGTGTAAACTAATAGCATAACGAGCAGTTTACAATCGATCACGCTTTAGTCTTATCCGGAGTCAAGAAATCTATTGCTTCAAACAGGCCTTCTAGTTCTCTTGAGATCTGGTCTGAAAATACACCAAGAATCTCAAAGTCTGCTGCTTGTAATCTT
>VBPX01000056.1 GCA_005877075.1 Nitrososphaerota archaeon
CCGTTTTAGGCAAAGCTGGGATTACATTTTTTAGAACCTTAAAGAATTTTTCTTTCCAGCTTTGTTTTTTCAATATGGAAGGTTCTTTGTCAGGTATCATTCCTTCACTTTCTTTTGCAAGTTCAGTTATACTTTCTTGTATTGGTTGAACTTGTTGTTGATTCAGATTATTCTTCTTTATTTGCTCATTAATCTTCTCTATAAATTGCTTAAACGCCGTAGAGTACTCTTCAGGTAATTTATTCAATATCTGGCTGTTGATGCTGACAGTCCCTGAAATATCGACATTGATACCCTTGCCAATAATATTTCCGCTCCCAGAAACATCAACACCTATTACGTCACCACCTACACCGCTTATGTGAATTCCTTTATCGTCTTCTAATACCATTCAAACTTTTTATCGTTCAATATGTATATATCGATAACGGTTGGTGATGGGATTTGCCGCGCAATAAGATGCCCATAGGGGTGTTTCAACTTAACGGGATACAATCATTTGTCTGCTTAGATTATTAATGCTTGACAACAGAAATCGTGAATACGATAGACTTTTCCTCGCACTTATTACATGGGTTTAGCAGCAACCTTAGACCAATAGCTGGTCCGTGAACTTAATTAACTTGAATTTAACCTGCGACTACTCATACTAGGGTATTTTACCCAAGGCTATTTTTTTGGTAACCGTGTGCATCACTTCGATGATCTAGAATGATAGACATAAGAAATACAACGAGATATCCGTTATTCGTCTTGTTTCACTCATTCTACCATTTTTTCTACCGTCTCTCCTATAATTTTGCTAAATGGAGCTAATGGACTGAATTCCGGCATCGATTAGGGGCTTGGAATTTTTAGAAGAGTACGCAGAATATGTTAAAAAAACAGTAACTAAAAATTCTGTTAAAGTTTACGCAAGAGATATGGGAATAAAATTAAGTGTGATAGACAATCTACTATCAAAAATAGACTATTTCAAGAAGGAATTTCTTAGTGCAACTGAACAAAAAACCAAGCAACGACAGAAAAAATCTAAAATATTATAAAAATTCAGAACTTGGTTAAATATCACTTGAACGTATTGATACTATATGACGTATAACTCCGGTTTCGGTCCTGCTTTCAATGCAGGAACTAGTTATATGAATCAATTAATGAGAACTGTTAATTTTACAAGAGATGAAAACTATGAAGCTGCAAAAGGCCTAGGAACTCCCTCTTCCGTCACTAACGATTTCTAAGTGTATAAAAGTCCTAGTAAGGGCTTTAAAGTAGAGTATCCAGCCAATTGGGAATTGAAAGAATCAGATGTTTGGGTTCAATTCATTTCCCCGCTAGAAAGTAGCTCAGACAGATATAGGGAAGGTGTAAATATATCGTCTTGGGCGGGGTTTCCTCAATCACTACCTGCTTGCGTTGAACTCATAACGAATACATTAAAACAAAAAATACCGTCGTTTGGAGTAATGTGGTCTGAACCTACTACCCTTTCTGGTGGAATAATTGTTTATGAGGCACACGAATTACATTTTAGTATGAATGCTGATAACCTATTTACGGAGGTAAATAATATTATGATGACTCATAAGGGTAGGCTATATATCATTGAATATCATGCAGAATTAGGCAAGTATTATGATCAAATATCTGATCAGATAAAATCTTCGTTTCGGTTCTATGACAATTTGGATGCACATGAAAAATGAGGTTAGTTTACTAATATTATTGAGCATAAAACCAGTAATTCTTTCATTTAATTTTGGATCTTGATATAATATTTCAGACAGTAGATCAGTTGCATCAGATTCGTTTAAAGATAGAGTTTCAATGAGCTTGAACAATATATGACATGATGCGCAACCACCATTTTTTATCAAGGAAGAATCCGAAGTAACTTTGGTGATTTCTAGATCAATTACCTTCTTAGCACCTTCGAGTTGCTCTTTGATAGACATAAGGAGAATATGATTGATACTCCTTAAAACTTTATAATTTTTTAAAACTAGCTATTGAATATCATCGATATCTTCAATTATCGTTGTACAATTAATTTACATTTACAAAAATTTTAAATACATTATTCAAGAAAGCGAATATTATTTTTTATCTTTGGAATTATCTGTTCTGTCATAATGGAATCAATTTGGGGTTCTTCAACATCAATTGTAAGTAAAATATAATATTTGTTATTTATTGGAGTAACAATTCTTGTCAGTTTTTCATATTTCCCTGAGGAATAAACGAGTTTTCCTAATTTATCTTGGAATTTAAGTCTTGATTTGTGTCTAGCTATTGCATTCAATGCATATTCTTGATTTTCTTCATGAGTCATCAGTGGATCAAGTCCTTCTCTTTTTGATATATTTAGCAAATTGCCCTCAGAGTCGGCTATAGCAATCCACCTTAATGAAGAACTGATTTTCAATATTTCCTTTGAAAGATTTTCAAAAAGATCTTTATTTGGATTTGACATCAAAATGAAATTATGTTGATCTAAAATATAATGTTATTTGCCTAACATATTATCCTGCGGTAAAGAAGTTAATAGACTGCAAATCAATATCATAAAGCAAATCCCTGCATTTTTTGCGCTAGATCCTGAATTAATTTCATTCACATAAAATATAAAATGGATCTCAATACGTCATATCATTGGTTAGTGAATATCAATCCATAGATGGATTTGCGACTACAGAAGGTACGAGGAAATTTATGGAAAATGCTATCAAAAACAGTATGCCACGCTCACACTTTCGCTCCTTTGACAAACTCAATTTGACAAGTCTGGGTATGGGTACTTATTTGGGTCAAAATACAATAGAAGATGATAAGGATATTGAAAATGCAATTTATGATTCTGTAAAGTCTGGCGCAATTAATGTAATCGATTCTGCGATCAATTATCGTTCTATGAAATCGGAAAAGAATATTGGACACGCTATAAAAAGATTGGTTGATGACAATATTATTTCACGAGATCAAGTCTTTATATCAACAAAAAATGGATATATTACCAATGATGGAGATTATCCTGCAATTGATGTACTTGAATATATGCATAAAATGTTTATTTCGCAGGGAATAATTGACTCTAAAGATATAAGTTCTGGTTATAATGTATTAAATCCTAATTATATTCGTAAATGTATTGAAAAATCATTGATAAATATGCAACTTGATACTATTGATCTTGTTTATATTCACAATGCATATGAAAGTTGGTATGAAGATGTAAATAAAAATGAGTTTATTGAAATGATTTACAAGGTTTTTCAAATCTATGAAGAATATCGTTTCAAGAACAAGATCAAATATTATGGAATGGCAACATGGACTTGTTTTAGATTGCCTCCAAAAGAAAAAGGATATCTCTCTTTGGAAGAAATGGTAAAAATAGCAGAAAATGTAGCAGGAAAAGAACATGGTTTCCGTTTTATTCAACTCCCATACAATCTAGCGTACAGAGAAGCATTTTTACTCAGGAATCAATCTGTGGGTCCAGACAGTAATCTTACTATTTTAGAAGCTTGTAATAAATTAAACATTGGAGTTTTTACTAGTGTACCATTGTTACAAACAAAATTGTTAAGTGTCAATATACCAGACTACCTAGGATATAACAATCAATTATTAAAAATAATACAGATTACGAGATCCACTCCTAATGTAATCGCTCCATTAATTGGACAAAAAAAATTCAATCATGTTAAAGAAAATATAGAAATTGCAAAGGTGGCACCACTGAATAGTTCGGAATTTAATGATGCAATCAAAATTTTGAATTGATGGATAAGTTTTGCAATAACATTTTATTCTTTTATTATTTTTCTGTTTATGAAATCCCAATCTAAAAAAGATAGTATGTTACCGATTAACTAATAATAATTGGTCAAATAAATTCTGAAATCTTTCGAATTGACTTTTATTTTAATGAAATAAGGTCAGGTGATCAAATTCCCTAATATTATCAAAATTTGCAAATTTTTTACAGTACCGCTATGGTAATTACATTATCACCACGTATTAAAGCATCACCAATTTGTAATTCTTGATCTTTTTCCGAATTATTATCATTTGTATGTTCTATTATCTCTATTGCATCGGCTATCACTATATTCATTTGTTTGTCAAATCCCTTAATTTTTCCTGTTATGGATCTTCTGCCCTTTAGCTTAACTAATACGTTTTTTCCAATACTTTCCTGGAGTAACTGAGTTGCAATTCCTTCTTCGGACATTTTAGTTTTCATTTGAATACTAGACTAATATTAATTCTTTCAATTTCAGGAAGAGAATCACAAATAATAAATCAATTTCGGTATGCCACCACCGTATATATTCTGAATTCCTACTGTGTAGACTCTTTTTCAATTTGTCCTTTTATGATGATTATTGAGGGAAAAATTATGAAGGGATTAACATTATTCCAAAATAATCGATAATACCGCTTATTTTACTAAATAAGGATATAATGAAGAATATGCCAAACTAATCTAATCTGATCTTATCTAATACAAATAAATTGCATCGTAACTCCTCATCACGTTACAAATTTCCCTAATCCTTATGCTATTTTCCAGTAATCAGCGATATTCCTTGATGTATAAAAAAACTTAGGTAATTTACAGCCTATGTTTGATCATCAGTGTAATTCAAGTTTTCTTTATAATGTTTCTAAAATGTTCCAAGTTCTTCGCAATCTCTTCGTTCCATTTCTCTTCGGTGTAACCATGTACTTTAATTCCATGTTCTTTTGCATTCTGAAGTAATTCTTCTTCAGTTTCACCGTACATTGTATGAGTACAAACTGGATCTCCTGCATCCTTACAGTTTATAGAGAGAGTCATTGTGAATTATATTTTAATAAACTATTTAAATTTTATCTTATTTATTGTCTGTCGATTTCAGAGATATTAAAATCTACTAACACAAATAAATTTTGATCAACAAAAGTGATACTTACTTTAATTAGTTCTTATTCTACCACCAACTTTAATCACACTAACCAATCGATTTTATGATACAAAACAAGCTAGATTAATTATTATATCACAATTGTTTTCATATACTATGGAATCAATTGAATAAAGAAATTGAATATGCATTAGAATATCATCAACAAACAAAACACTCTGAAGCAAGTATTAGATCTTCTAACCATTACTTAGATTGGGATAATAGACCACAACCATTTAAATTTTATACTAACAATCCATCAATCTCTCTTCCAGTGGATTTTCCCAAACCTACATTGAACGTTATTACCATGAAAGATACAGATAAAATATCTCCTTCAGATAATACCATAATAAATATTGAATTACTATCAGCTATACTTTTTTTTTCTTCAGGAATCACACGACAAATCAAGTATCCACATGGGAGATATTTTATGCGTGCTGTGCCTGCAACTGGTGCCTTATATCCAATTGAATTGTACGTAGTATCTGAAAATATTCCTGGTTTACAAGCAGGTGTGTACCACTTTTGCCCTGGTCAGTTCACACTAACGAAATTGAAAAGTGGTGACTATAGAATGCTTTTAACTAAAGCTGCGGGATATGATGAAGTATTAAGTAACTCGCCATTTACTATAATTCTCACTTCCATTGCCTGGAGAAATGCTTGGAAATATCAGGCCCGTTCATATAGACATTGGTTTTGGGATTCTGGAGTAATTGCTGCTAACTTGCTTGCCACTACTAAGTCTTTTGGTCTGGATATGAAATTGATAATTGGGTTCGTGGACAAAGTTGTAAATGAGATACTTTGTCTTGAAGAAGAAAAAGAAGCATCAATACTTATGGCACCGATTGGGATAGGTTTGTCACGACAAGAGCCCAAACAAGTAGAACAGCCCATTAGATCTGTTCTAAATATAGTTCCCATCTCGAAGAGTAAAGAAATTGAATATCCCGAGATTTGGAAATTACATAAAGCATCATCACTTAATTCTGGTGAGGAAGTACGCAGATGGATTCATTCAATAACTACAATACAAGATAATGAAGAATCAAAAATTCAGGATATGAAATTACAATCAAAATTAATAAGTCCGAAATTTCTTGAACCACAGCCATTATCAGATGTTATACTTTTAAGGGGATCTACTAGAAAATTTTCAAGACGACCCATTACCTTTGCACAACTGTCCAACATACTCTATAGTTTAACAAAACCTATTCATTCGGAATTCATTGATAAAAAGTCTATGATAGATATCTATTTTATTGTAAATGATGTGACTGATATACAGAAAGGAGCATATTTTTTTAATCGAAGAAATAATTCAATCGATCTCTTAAAAGATAACGTGCATAGAAATATGTCTGGATATTTATGTCTCGAACAATCTCTATTCAGCGATGCTAGTGTAGTATTCTTTATGATGACCAATCTTAAGTTAAGATTGGATACACTTGGAAATAGAGGGTATAGGTCATGTCAATTTGAATCAGGGATCATAGCCGGGAGGATCTATCTTTCTGCTTATAGTCAAGGAATAGGTGCTTCAGGATCTACATTTTATGATGATGCTGTAACTGAATTTTTCTCGCCTCATGCAAATAATAAGGATGTCATGATCGCTGTAGGAATAGGTGTCCCAGATTATAAATCCAAACCTGGCAAAATACTCGCAGGCAAGTTCTCAAGAAAAGATCTTTTATCATGATTAAAGCATTTCAATAACCAATATTGTCCGTTATGATTAGTTTCAGTTATAAAAACCTGATTTTATTCCATCCTCATCTCTATTGGTAACTCTTCAATGATATTTGTGAGAATCCATTCAAATTGTATCATAATAATATGACTAGAATTATAATAATGATATATAGAAAATATACTGTAGAATAGAAATGTATTCAAGATGTCAATGGGCAAAAGATCAGATTGAGATAGATTATCATGATAAGGAGTGGGGAGTACCAGTTCATGAGGATAGAAAACTCTTTGAATTTCTGGTACTAGAAGGAATGCAGGCAGGTCTAAGCTGGCGTACTATTCTTAAAAAACGTCAAGAGTTTCGAAAAGCATTTGATAATTTTCAAGTACAACAAATTGCTAGATATAATAAATCAAAAATTAGACAACTTTGTTACAATCCACTCATAATTCGAAACAGAAAAAAGATTGAAGCAGCTATAATAAATGCAAATGCATTTCTCAATGTTCAAAAAGAATTTGGTAGTTTTGATACCTATATATGGAACTTTGTAAGGTATAAACCGATCCAAAATTCATGGAAAAATCATAACGATGTTCCCTCTATGTCCCGAGAATCTGAAATGATTTGTATAGATCTCAGAAATAGGGGATTCAAATTTGTAGGCTCCAAGGTATGTTATGCAATGATGCAAGCAATAGGTATGGTTAATGATCATACGATAGATTGTTTTAGGCATAAAGAACTAAAAAACTAATTTTAGTCAAGTGTATTAAAAATATAATAATAGGGATTAGTTGTGTATAATAAAAAAGAGAAATAACATTTGTTATTATTACAATGGCGGCAGCAATTGGTCTTACCGTATCCTATGGCATAGGAATTCAGAAAGTTTACTCTGTTATTGATACATTCAATACAAAAGACAGCAAAGAAAACGCTACAAGTAATTCATCTAGAAACGGGCCAGCTATTTCTGTTAACGCTTTACCAAGCCCGTGTTTTTGACTGTAAAGGAAACGAAACGAATGGGACATTCGATAAAAACCAAAACCAAGGAATGAATGACGATATACCTGCTAAAACCCAAGTTAAATAATCAAAACCAAGACAATCTTGGCAAGAATAAGGAGTTTATTGGTTATAAGGTCTAGTTTAGTAAAACTAGAGTAGACTGCCTTATATAAGGTAAACACAATTAGACCAATACTGCAAGGTATGGAACTCTAATATTGATCTAGCTTGATAAGTGTAGACAAATCAAGACTACCTAAGCATAATAAGCATTATAGATTGCTTTATAGTGTATGAAACGGCAGTTGAAGGTGTGTTTAATTTGAGTTAAATAATCTTATAATATAGACTCAAGTAATAATATGTAATAATTGACCACTAATGCGTGTAGCCATTGG
>VBPX01000017.1 GCA_005877075.1 Nitrososphaerota archaeon
ATAGAAATGATGAAACTTGGTGGATTCCTCCAGGTTCAGCTTCAGTAATTGAATCAACATTCCCAGAGGCAGGTCTCTATGTAGGTGTAGACCATTCAATGAAAGATGTTATCAAAGGTGCTGCTTTTGCAGTAGTTGCAATGGATAATTCAACTGCAACTGATCATCCAACAGGAACATGTGTTGCACCAAAAGGCAGTGAGAGTGTAACCTGCTCTTCACCATCCTCCTCTTCTGAATCTTCTTCATCAAAATCTTCATCAGAATCTTCTTCATCAAAATCCGAATCTAACACAAATACAGGTGATAAGGAAGTAACCCAAAACGCTACAATGGACAATACAAGTAGTAACATGACAGGTAACGGAACAATGATGAGTGGAAATATGAGTGGAAATATGAGTGGAAATATGAGTGGAAATATGAGTGGAAATATGAGTGGTATGAGTGGAAATATGAGTGGAAATATGACTGGAAATTAGTCAATTAAATCTACTTTTTTTTATCGATAGAAACAAAAATCAAATCTATTCTCTTCATTCTATTCTTGTAAAATGCAAAATGTATTTGGTAGTAAATGTATAGGACACTTTAAAATTAGTGGCATTTTAGTTGAATCATGCACTGAAATTGAACTATATTTTGAATAGTTAATAAGAAATTCTATCAGAAGACAAATACCATAATTAAACCTGCGCTTACGAAGAATATACTTTTTTGTTTAAAAGGAATATTTACAGAATCAATAGAGAATTGAAAAGAATATAATGACTATGTATTTAAAATTCTCAAATCCATGAAAAATCTGATAACGCGAGTCGGGAACCATGAGATAGTAAACGAGGGTGAATTCAAATATGTCATCAGAAAGGATGAATCAAAAGGTATGAACGTTCCAGTTACAATATATGCAGATCAAAATCTGGTTTCTAAAATGGCTTTAGATAGAACAATAGACCAAGCTGCTAATGTTGCCACGTTAACGGGGGTTAAGAAACATGTAGTAGTATTGCCCGATGGACACGAAGGATATGGTTTTCCAGTAGGCGGAGTGGCAGGTATGGATTTGGAGGAAGGAGTAATTAGTCCAGGGGGTGTAGGATATGACATTAATTGCGGTGTTAGATTAATACGAACAAACTTAAGAGAAAAAGAAATTAGACCGAAACTCAAAGACCTGGTAAATGAATTGTTTAACGCAATTCCGTCTGGTGTAGGCAGTTCAAGTTCAAAAAAGCTCACCGGATCAGAATTAGATGAATTGCTTGTTGAAGGAGTGAGATGGACTGTACAGAAGGGATATGGTTGGAATTCTGATATTGATGTATGTGAAGAAAATGGCTGTATGAAAGGTGCAGATCCTTTGCATGTTTCTGAGCTTGCACGTAAACGAGGAGGACTTCAATTAGGGACCCTTGGTTCAGGGAATCATTTTCTTGAAATACAGAAAGTAGACAAAATATTCGATGAAGGTGCTGCAAAAGCTATGGGAATCGAAGAAAGTCAAGTTACGGTTCTAATACATTGTGGTTCCAGAGGCTTTGGACACCAAGTCTGTAGTGATTACTTGAAAATATGTGAGAAACAAATAAGGAATTCCGGAATCAAAATTGTAGATAGAGAACTAGCATGCGTTCCAAATAACTCTTACGAAGGTGAGAATTATAGGAAAGCAATGTATTCTGCACTAAATTTTGCATGGTCAAATAGACAAATGATAACGCATTGGACAAGAAAAACTTTTGAAAAAATATTGGGACTAACAGAAGATGGAGCGGAAATGAAGTTGGTATATGATGTTTCACACAATATAGCTAAAGTAGAGAGACATTCTATAGAGGGTGAAGGCACGAGAGAACTTGTAATACATAGAAAGGGAGCAACAAGGGCATTCCCGGCCGGTGATAGTCATATTCCAGACAGATATCGCGAAATTGGTCAGCCAGTTTTTATTCCAGGTTCTATGGGAACGGCAAGCTGGATTCTTCTTGGAAATTCAAAATCATTGGAACTAAGTTTTGGGTCAACCGCACATGGTGCAGGTAGAACCATGTCTAGGTCTGCCGCTAGGAGAAATTATACTGCAAATAGTGTAAGAAAAAATTTAGAGTCTAAAGGAATTTATATAAAAGCTCTGAGCAGGGAAGGAATGGTTGAAGAAACTCCCGAAGCATACAAGGATGTGGATTCAGTTGTTGAAGTATCACATTCTCTTGGAATCGCAACAAAGGTTGCACGGCTAGTTCCAATTGGGGTAATTAAGGGATGAATCAGGAGGAAGATCCAGAACTTGCAATTATTAAAGCACGCAAAATGAAACAATTGAAAGAAAAAGCTGCACTGATTGAAAAAGTTAAGGAAGATAAAATGAAAACCAACGTGACAAAAATGGATGATAGAGAGCTACTATTGAAATATTTGTATGATAGAGGAGATCAAGTATTACAATTAGCGGAATCACAATATCCAGTTCAGACAAAAATTATTGTAAAGAGGATTGTAGATCTAATCAAATCAGGCGAAATAGATTCCAATATATCGGGAGGAGAACTCTTGGCAATATTCCGTTCTGTAGGATTGCGCATAAGAGTTGATACTAACATTAGAATCGAGGAACATGGAAAATTTATCTCTTTTGGCGAAAAATTAAAGGAAGGAATTTGACTATTCAGTAGTATGTGAAAATAATGGCTTTCAATGAAAATGATATTCTAAAATTATGTAACAAACCATTGCAATGAAATGAAAAATAATGTTACCCGAAAAAAATCATTCAGCAGTTTTTAGTGGCCCTAAAAATTTTCAAATTAAGGATTTACCGATATCTAAAATACAACACAACAAAGTATTACTCAAGACTCTATCATGCGCTGTATGTGGGTATGACGTTCGGGTATTTAATGAAGGTCACAAAAAGGTTAAGCCTCCGATAGTATTAGGACATGAAATATGTGCAAGGACCTTAAATACGGTAAATTTACAGAACCATAAAATAATTCCTGAAGATAGAAGAGTGATTGTTTCCCCTTTAATTCCTTGTTTAAAGTGTCCTTATTGTATTACAGGTCATTACAATTCGTGCAATAACCTTAACGAAATTGGATCAAGTGTTAACGGTGGATTTGCAGATTACATAGACATTCCTCAAAATAGTATCCTTATTAATGGCATTATTCCCATCACAAATAACATATGCGATGATGAAGCTTCACTAATAGAACCTTTGTCTTGCTGTTTAAATGCACACCTGAATTTTAATATTCCAATTAGAGACGAATTTGTAATAATAATTGGAGACGGACCAATAGGACTAATTCACTTACAAATTTCGAAACTCTATGGCGCAAAAACAATTGTAGTCGGTAAAGTTCCATCTAGATTAAATGAAGCAAAGATGATTGGTGCGGATATGGTAGTCTTGAACAATGATCTGGACGAATCAATAAAGACAATATGGGATCAAACATACAAGATAGGAGGAAAATTAATTATTGTAGCTACGAGTAATCCGGAAGCAGTAGATCTAGCGCTCAAAGTAGCTGGCAAAAATTCACTTATCAGTATTTTTGCGGGAATATCAAAGAATAAAATTCTACAAATTGATCCGAATTTACTTCATTATAATCAAATTACTTTAACTGGAAGCTTTAGTTCAACACCTACAGTAATGAAAAATGCAATGGATCTTGTTCATGAACAAAAGATCAATTTAAGGAGGTTAATTACTCATCGATTTTCGCTTGATGAAATCAACAAAGCATTTGTGATAACTGAAGAATTTGGTGGTTTGAGAGCAATTATAAATTCTTTTTAACGTTAGCTCATTGTCTTGTTGTTTCTGATACAAGATCATATTTAGATTTATATCCTCTTGGATTTATCATGAGCCCATTGTAATTAAAAGTCGATGAATTACCTATTATTACTGTCGTGATCATACCTAACATATCATCATAATCAAGCAACTTCTCTAAAGTGGTAACTACAAATTTTTGACTCTCGCGAAACGCCCCTTTGACTATGGCAACAGGCGTTTCTGGTTTTCGATATCTTAGAAAAATATCTCTAGTATCTCGAAGCTGATGTATTCTTTTTTTACTTGCTGGATTATAGATTACTGTAACATAATCTCCTATTGCAGCAGCCTCGACCCTCTTAACTATAATTTCCCAAGGCACAAGGAGGTCACTCATACTTACTACTGCAAAGTCAGTCATTAAAGGTGAACCAATTAATGCAGAACAAGAATTAAGAGAAGAAACTCCAGGGACACATTCTACATAAATTCCGTTCTGCTCGTTCCATTTTTTATCTGCAAGAATTTCATATATTAGACCTACCATACCATAAATTCCAGGGTCGCCTGATGAAACCAATGATACAGTTCTTCCCGTTTCCGCAAATTCAATGGCTTGATTCGCTCTATCAACTTCTTGAGTCATAGGGTATCTATAGACTTCTTTACCCCCAATCAGATCTTCAATTAATGAAATGTAAGTATCGTATCCTATAATTACTTGACTTTCTTCTAATACCTGTCTAGCCCTGAAGGTCATATGATCATGATGGCCCGGACCAACCCCTACAACGTACAATCTTCCCTTAGTGTTTGCCATATATTCATTACATACTCAGGAATAATATAATATTATATCTAACTTCGATAAATTTTAACGTCTAGATATAGAATATTTCCACGCATATTAATAGGAATTGAATTGCATTGGAAATCTTAAAAAACCAAGTCAAATCATTGTTTTTTAATGTCAACACCGGATGATTTTACTGAGGTACTCTTAGACAAAATAATACATAATGTCCTATCCTGCCTTCCACTAATAGAAAATATGTCTAAAGATCAAAATGAACAACTTAGAGAACGAATTGGAATTGTAAATAGAAGAGATTTCATTTTAGGAGCCGTTTGGTGCATAATCTTGGAGAAATTCATTGTTTCTTGTTATCTTCACACTGGTAAGACTTTGAATTATGAAAATGGACTCGAAATTAGTAGATATGTCCTAAAAAAAATATCCGAATCCGATCTTTTAATGTCGCTAAAAAACGAGTAATCTACAACATTTTTATTTTAATTATCATGAAACTATCATTATAATTATTTTAATAATAAGATTCCATTAGCACCGGTAGACAATAAATAAACATCGTTGCACTAAAGTACTAGATATAATGTCAAATGAAAGTGAAAAAATTGGAGATAAATTTCTTCAGAAACTCTATGAAAAGACAGTAAATAATGAAGTTGAGAATATTGACAGATATGAGATTGGAAAAGAAGTTGGGTTGTTAAATGATCAGACAGACCATATCGTAAACGAATTAACCTCCGATGGTTATGTAAAAAAAATAGATGGAACTAAAATATACTTAACTGATGATGGAATAAAAAGAGCCAAAATCTAATTTATTTTATTTTTAAAGTCTTATAAGGAGGATTTGCTAGCCATTGATAACTTAATTTATACTATATTCATCTAGTCATAAATTTCTTATTCTCGAAATTGTTTGCAATCACAAACCTTACAATAATTAGTACTAGTGTCTCCAGGTAAATCATGTTGCCATATCATAAAAAAATGCTGACTTCTACTATGACCACAGTTTGAACAGGTTATTCCAGCCGCCATAATTCATCTTGTTTATCCTATGTTATAACCCTTAAATCCATCCGACATCTTATGGCAATCGATAATAAGATCACCTTAGCAATTGTACTAAATAGATGAGAACACGTAAAATAATAACTATTGCAACAATTACATTAATTATAGTTGCCGGCGTAATTGGTGTTTTTTTTGTGTATTCACTTATTCGATTACCATACACTTATGACGAACTCAAAGATGAATCATTATCAGATTTACGTAGTGGTAAAATAACAGTGCTTGAATATTGCGATAGACCTGGTCATAATGAAGAACTTTGTATTCAATACAAGAACCTACATAGAATAAAATAAAATGATTGATCTATTTACTTTCATTTTTATATCTGTAGCAGCATCTTATTCAATTTCTCTTTATGTGAAATTTAGAAATAAGTGATTGTTTTTAATATTAGAAAGTCTTAAATAAAATTTTCACCTTAGATAATCTATCATCTTTTTAGAAATGTTCCAAGGCTAAATAATGCTGAATAGATGATAGGAAATAAGTAAGTTATTCATGGAGTTGGCACATGTTCAGAACAGTATCTTTTAACAATCACAAATCCTTGCGTCCTGTATTTTAGTAAATGAGTATTGAATCGGTCACATATGTCACATATGCAGCAGAACCCACCAGTGATTTTTCGAATTCTTGCAATCTTATATCCTCTTGAAGTATTAAACGTACGTTGTGTAACTTTTGCATCCGCTCTTTGCTTACCTTCTAGAATTCTTTTAATATTTCCTTTTTGTTCTTCTGTGAACTTTATCTTTTCAATTACAGGTTTAGGTTTCTTTACTGCTTTAGGAATGTTAGGATTAAGGAGATTCATTCATTCATTTTATCAAATATTGATTTTGGCATTATATTGGGAATCCTTCCTCTATGATCTTCAAAGAACTTTTCCCATTCTTGAATATTAATAGACAGTTCTTTTTCTTTTTCAGTTCGTGGCTTCAATACTAGCATGTGAGGTTCTTTATTATTATGTGATCGCTTCGATTTTTCCAGTGGATTTATTCCATTCTACGCGTCGACCATCTTTGTCCTTGAGTATTCCCGTTGAAGTTTCTTTATAATATCTCTTATTCTGACATTCTCCTAATTCTTCTATTGATAGATAGCAGAACTGATCCCATTTGAAAGAACCTCCATGAGTCGCACTATGATTATTATCTGCACTTGGATTCCTAAAATGCAAGTGTCCGTTTTCCAAATTTCCCATATATGTGCCGGTTGACCTTTATACTAAGTCCTCTAAGAATTTCCTTCGCTCTTTCTTATCTTCTGGAAGTATGATATAGTGTTGATATGTGAACCCACTTGTTGTATATTTTCCTCTTCTTTCTCCTGTAACTGAGTCATAAGGATGTGCAGGATCTACCAAACTAAATACTAATTTTGGCTTCTTATAAGATCCTTCGTGAAATTCTGCACCAATATCATTATCTCTTTTGTCTTTTCCATAATAGTGGTCATTATAGTACAGAGCGTCTTTTACAATTGCTTTTCCCTTAGAATCGAATTCTGTAATAGGTTGTCTTACCATTGATTGTATAACTTTTTTGATTCCTTTTGGTGGATCTACTAGAGCATCAAACTGTTTTAGTTTCTTAACTAAATAGAAGTCTTCTCTAGGATACTCTTCTTTCTTTGTTATAACTAATCCCTTTTTTGCGAATTCTTGACGGTATGCTTCTAATGATCTTTCGTTTATCTCTATATTGGTTGGTTTACCTGCTACTTGTTTTAATTTAAGATCTTGTTCACGTTTTTCTAATTCACTAATTTGTTCTGACACTATTAGTTACTTATAATCAAGGGATATATTACAACTAATAATATGAGGAGACGTCCAAGTTTTGAAGTTTGGTCTGAAGAACCTGATGAACCTGAAGAACCTGTCTATTGTAAGAACTGTTTATCTCGTGGGTATCAAGTTCCTTTAGGTCCTAAAATTTTAATGCCTGGCCAGATCAAAGAGGCGGATTATGACGAATGGTTTGAATGCCCTACATGTCCTAATGTCATAGCCAAATTTGAAATTGAAAAGGGAGCGTCTATTAAGGATGCGGTTGAAACTGTAGAATCACCATTTGAGAATCAGACTGAAATTCTTGGTGTGAGTAAACGTACCAGTAAACAAGGAATTAAGGCAAGGAAGAAAAGGAATAAACCACATCATAAAGATCCAGAAATTGATAGAGATACAACAGCATGGCATTCATGCAGTTACCATAATTTTTGATAGTAGCGGTTTGTAATTAATTATCCCTTTATTGGTAAGTTGTTTGTAAGTTGTAATGATCTATTTGAGAAATGGGAACAATTGCAGACGACAGTATTAATTCAAAAGGAGCCCTCTCTCCAGAGCCTATGTCAGAAGGATTTGCATATGTAAATTGTGTTCCGACAACTCGATTGTTGATATCATAAAAAGTTCCTACGATTGTCACAAATGTCGCAGTAGATGGGTAATTATTTTTTATTTCTCCTACCACATGCAAATAACCTAGAGAATCAGAAAAGGAGTTATGGCTCAATATTTCAAGTCCGCTGGGATTATTATTTATGGTTGTATTAGGTTTTGATTTCTCAGTCTCATTCATATTCATAAATGATGCTGTTTCATTTATCTGTCCATATGTGATGTTTATCAGACCTGAGAAAATCGTTAACGAAATCATAATTATTGGGAATATTAAATAATTAACCCTCATAATCTGTTGTATAGAGTGATTCATTTAAGGTTTCTCAAGTGAATAGTGTAGTAATTGGATACAGATCCATAGTATAGATTAAAGTGAAAATGAGTTTGGCACTTGTTGGCCCAATTCACACTAATCTTGTTTAGGAAATCACTTGTCTCAAGCGTTAATCATAATTAACTTGATTATGATATTTATTATTTCCTTAACTTAGTTCAAAGCCCTTTAATGCTAATCTTAATCCATCTAGTAAATCTGAATATGACGTTTGGTCCTTATTTAGACTTAAATTCGTTAGCGTATGCAGTTCTTAAACTTGTCAGCAATTTATCATATTTTGGATCTATTGCTAAGTAACCTTTTGATATTTTTTCATCAACTAAATATTTGATGATCAAGTTCGACATTTCTTCTTGCGATGACTTTAAGAAAGATGCCAGATCAATTTCATAATGATTTAGGAATTTCTCTAGACAGAATTTGTAAGAATTTCTTGTAGATTCAGAATTCAACGACTTTATGAAGTTAAAATAGGCTTTGCTTTCCTCGTCAAGTACTTGCATGCTAGTTTCACTAAAAACTATCTATTTAGAAGTAATTAAAGCAATTATATGATTTTTTTAATCATCATAGAATTAATAATTCTTAATTATTTGAGTTAGCATGATAGTCCATGCAAATTGAGTCCAATACCGATTGTTCATAGAAACAAATATCACTCCGCGACTAAACTTTGAATAGACAATAGCAAATTACCTAACCATACTTCATGAAAATTTAATTAACACGAAAGGCAAATTCATTTTCTAATTTGGAAAAAAATCAAAATATTGCCGAATTTCTTAAACAAGGAATTACGATAACCTATGCAGTTGTGATTGCATTAAGCATTCAAGTATCAAAAGATATTTTTATTCCCTTTTATTCAATACCTGCAAATATCCTAAATGCGACGGTTCTGTTCTATGGCTATTTCATAATTATAACTAGTTGGACTGAATATTTTTTTTCTATGCAAAAGTTTCAGCTCCAGGAAAATTTTGGAGTAGGAAGACTTGTATTAGATTTTGGAATACTGTTTCTATTCTATTATATTATAATTGCAGCCAGTCAAGGAAATGGAAAGTATTTGATTCCTGATGTTTATATGTTCGTTACGCCTCTAATTTTTCTTCTTTTTACACTCCGAGACATCTTTAGAATCAAGGGAAATGCAAATACGAGTTTACCAAAATATGGGAACATATCTAAAACCTTTCTATTTATTTCAATCATACTTTCGCTATCATATGTGACAGAAACATACGCAACTGGTTTTCAATCTTTCGGACCTCTTGCCTTCTATCGCGATCTAATATTTGCATATTTGACTCTTGTACTAATTGTTATATACAGAATAACAAGATGGCGGCAAATCAATGCAGCGATCACTGCA
The DNA here is from genome assembly GCA_005877075.1 of Nitrososphaerota archaeon. Taxonomy (GTDB): domain Archaea; phylum Thermoproteota; class Nitrososphaeria; order Nitrososphaerales; family Nitrososphaeraceae; genus TA-21. The sequence goes on from VBPX01000017.1 coordinate 9,813, forward strand.
TGAAAGAGAAAAGGCGTTGGCGTTGTATCAAATCATCGTGTATGTCTAAAATATAAAAACTACTACTAGAAATATAGTAAAAAATATAGAAAGCAAATCTCTATAGTTGGAATAATGGCTATTTTGCATTAGAACAAATTGATGACACTGGGGAAAAACTACAAATTTCAAAAATATACATCTCGAAAAAGGCAGATCGCATTCAAAAGATATAAAACAAAATGCAAATAATATTAACTCGTATTTTTGTAATATTATTAAAGACCTAATCGACGCTTAATTCTTATTAGATGGCATAAAATTAAAGAACAAATTAGAGTAAAAAAGATAATATCAATGTGCAGAAGGTTATCTTTACCGATATTGATGGAACATTATTAGAGTCTCGTTTTCCAGATTTTAATAAAATGAAAAATCTAGTCCAAAAGACTACGCAAAATGGTATTCATTTGATATTATGTTCATCAAAAACGCAAGTTGAGCAAAATAAGATTAAATCGAATTTAGAGTTACATGAACCATATATTGTAGAAAATGGTGGGGCTACAATAGTGCCTAAAGATTATTTTAAGAAGACCGAATTTACTTATTCAAAGGCTTTACGTGACAATTACATTATTGAAACAGGGGCGCCTGCATACAAAATTAGATCATTGCTAAAAAAAATGCGGAGTAAACATAAACTAAATTTTGAAGGAGTATCTGACATATCGCCATTGGAACTATCACATATTATCAATCAACCTCAAGACTATGCAAAAAGAATGATTAAAAGGAAATACAGTGAAACAATAATTCGTATAGATAATAATGACATCCCCAAATTCGTAAGTATTATTGAGAAATTAGGATTGAAAATGATACCTGGTGGTCAATATTTTGATATTACATTAGGTAATGACAAAGGTACAGGAGTCAAAATTATAATTGATATTTTTCGTAGAGAATATGAAAATGAAGTTATTTTTTTTGGTATTGGAGACAGCAAAAATGATGAATCCATGTTATCTCTTATGGATCTTCCGATCCTTGTTCAGAAACCTAACGGAAGTTGGGAGAATTTACAAATTGATAATTTACGGAAGGTTGAAGGAATCGGCCCCGATGGTTGGGAGATAGCACTAGATCTCATCCTTAAATATTAATAGATGGCATTTGGATTTTCTAAGACCTATTTTCTAAAGTATGTTTTAGCATTATCTTTCTTATTCAATCTTCAATTTAATTAGATTTTGTCCGCCTATCTTTATTACTTCAATCAAGTTTTCTCGCTCCAGACGTTTAACAAGTCTCCAAAGACTTGTTTTTGGCATTATGAATTTATTCCTAATTTCTCCTTCAAATGCTGCGCCCTCTTTATCCGAGATGAATAAAAGAATTTCCTTCTCTTCTTGTTTCAGGTTTCCTTTTTTTTCAATTATATCCGCAACCAATTTATGAAGATCGGACTGATTTGTATTTGCGTTATCGTTATTTGCATGTTCTCTTATAGAGGATTCTCTTCCATTAAAAACTACATCTTTGAGAGGCTTGGGTGTCAAATCACTGTCCATTGGATCGTTAGTCGAATTTCGTTTTAAATTTGGTATAATCTTTCTTCTATACTTGAAAATTATTAAAAATACAATTGCAGCTAGGAGTGAAATCAAAAGTAGGGATGTAGTTGAACCCGAATTTGCCACTGGTTCTTTTTGTTTCGTAGCATCTATGCTATTTATGGCTAAAGAAGCATATTCTGATGCCTTTGGATAATTCCCATGCGAAAATTCGACATTTGATTTTGAAACAAATTCAGATGCTTCTGAAAAATCAACATTTATGGCCTGCGCTTCTTTTATCTTACGAGTAGCATTATTTATCAAATCTTTGGACGTTTCAAACGATTCGGTAATTCTTCTTGAAATATCTGTGGCATTATTTGCAAGTCGTTCTGCTTCGATAAAATTACTCTGATTCATTGCACCTCTCGCATTACGGAGAATAGATTTGACTTCATCTAGATTAATACCAACATGTTCGTTTTCAGCTTTTGATAGATCCAGTTCTGCGGAGTTTATGGATATTGTTGCCTGTTCTCGTGTTCCTGCATAGCCAATAACATAATCTAATGAAATTTTACCTTTATCAAACGACAACAAATTTTGTCCGCCTAATTTCCTAATTAGTGCTGGTGATTGTTCTCCCAAATTAGTCACTACTGCATCATTAGGTAACTTTACTGTAAATGGAAAAGCTGAATCTATAAAGAAGCTCCATTCTCTTTCATGTTTGTCAACAAGATCTGGAGTCTGATAAGTAATTCTTATCTGTGATTCATTTTGTGAATTAATCTTAATTTCATTGGATAAAGAATTAAAAGTGTAAACTAAGGATTTTGACAGGTAGTTTCTGACCAATATATCATTAATGTTGCCTCCAATTAATGGTAACGCAATTTGTTGAGTTTCTGGTTTTAATTTAAGATCATATTGCACTATTGAATCACCATTTGATAAGATTCCAATGAATATTGAGTTAACTTGATATTGGACTTGAGAAAGAACATGATTAAAAAGAGTTCCAGATAACAAAAAAAGTAATCCTATCATTATTAATAAGACAAATAGTTTCAATATAGGAGCAACCTCAAATCAGGGAAAAATTCTAGAATGTCCAAGTTTTCATTATTATGAGAGGTCCAAATTATTAGACCACCAAAATAATCGAAAATCATAATGAGGTTATGATTAATATTCATTCTGAATTGTTATCTTTATTATTTATATTTAGATATTTTTTTAGATCATTTTTTGAATATTGCTCGATCCATTTGAATTTTCTTTGAAGAGTACTTGTATAGATTCTTGTCCAATCTAAATTTACAAATTCACACCATGATTTGAATACACGTGGATCAATATAGTTTCTAAGAGAAGTACCAAGATTGTAATCTCTAGTTTCTTGTTGAAGTCGAATTTGAAATTCCAGCTTTTGAAGTCTTTGTTCCTTCTTCATTTTCTGTAGCTCAGTTTTCCATTCTTTCTGCTTTAATTCAGATTTTAATTGCTTAATTTTTTCTTTTTTATTAGCTATTGATTGTTCAAATTTTTCCCATGACTTTTTGCTAGCAGGATTTCGAGGATCTATTCCTTTTTTATGATTGCAGGTTATTGCTGCTTGAAGATTTGCAATTTTTGCAACATAAACTTTCTTAAATTCATTCTCATTTTTATTAACCTTCAAAATAGGCGTAGTTAGATGTCTCTTTACAATTGCTGTTGCTATATGAGTTCTAAATACTTTCGCAGTCAAATTAGGGAGATTGGTTCTATCCATTGAACGGAGGAAATTATTTACTTTAGATGATGTGATATCTTCAAAGATTTCATCTCTACTTCCCTTTCCCTTCATAAAGAACAATAAATTCTCATAAAGTGCCTTTGTATCGGGTGTTGATATTTCAAGAGTCTTTTGCCAAGGAACACTATCTTTCCCAAGGAAATTAAATTCTATCTGGAGTTTGCCATTGATATTTGGAAATTTTAAATGTTCTACTCTAAGAGTTGATGCGCCAATGGTATCGGCTTCGTCGGTATCTTTTTCATCACCCACTCTCATGGCTAGTTTGTTGATAAGGTAACATACAGTAGCGACCTTCCTTTTAGTTGTGTCCTTAGCATATAACATCTGATTAATGATCTCCTTTTCTATTGCAACGATATAATTCTCTAATCTTTTTGCTGTGTCGTATTTTGACTTATCATTATCCTGCCGTAAGTAGGACGAGTCATGCAGCCAAACATATTTTCTCTTTCCAGTTAGAGTTTCAATCCATGAAGCTAACCACATTGAATAGTGGTCATGAACAATAGCTTTCCACGGACCTTCGGGTACAGAAGCGTCTTCCCCTAGATTCAATATTACGTCCTGAGCAGTAACTCTAGGCTTCCATTTTCCTCCTAACGGATGAAGTCCTCTTCCCATAAAGATCCCAGGTGGTTCAACCAACCAATTGGCCACGTCGACTTCAATTCCGTCTATTTTCGCTTTTCCATAAATTGACTTGAGTTTTTCTTTTTCAATTTTTTTCCCCTGACTAATTCTTTTTCTTTCTTCTCTTGAAAGTAATTTTATTCTTATTTTTTCTTCTTCCTTAATCTTTAATTCCTTATCAACCAGATTAAATGCTTCACTCATATCGATCTCATCAATTTTTTGAATAGAGCTAAATCGGTCAGGCAGTAATTTTTTGAAATCAGAGAGAAAATTGGATTGAAAAACAGGATCTTTAACATAATGAGTATCTTTCTTTTTTGCCCATGCGTAAATCATTTCTTCCTGTTCGCGATTCAAGAAAAAGATTTCTCCAAAAATTTTGATATTTATTCCACGCTGAACATACTCTGGAGGGAACGCGACACCATTATGCTCTAGTTCGCTCCATTTATTTGATGTAGCAATTTTGGATGATATGGTCAACTACATTCAAAATCTCTAAGTAACTATTCTTAAACCTTATCCGCTCGATTATTTATACTAAAGATTTGGCTGATATCAATTGATTTATTTATTCTAATAGGAAATAATAATCAAAATGAATACATTGCAACTAGTAAATCTTCCTGTGCAACTCACTTGCAAAATAAGCGATGTAACTGAAATCGGTCGAATGGTTGATGAATTTGTTGAATATTACAAGAATGCCAATTCTGAGGAGTTTAGTTGTAGAATATTGTTACCACGCCATTTGAAGTCAAATCCTGATGTGAAAAGATTGGGCGCTACAATTCAGACTCAGATAATGCTTTCATTGAAGAAAAATAAATTAATCGCCAACTTGAGAGATATTAGATATATTCATGATGAGGATAATTATGGTTGGTTGTTATTGAATCCTAAAATGGCAGAAAAGCTACAAGTATTGTAGAAATTTAGATGCTACTGATACTTGCCTTTAAATCGATTCATCATAAATGGAACGTCAAGTTTCAGGATATTACTCATAGTTGTTGCAATAATCAATCCTAATAATAGGCCTCCAATTAGATCTGTCAAATAATTTAATCCAAGAAACAAATTTGATAACATAAGCATAAGGGGCAAAATCCACATAAAATTTGAATATTTTTTTGTCTTTTGTTTTATGATACTTCCTACGATATAAGCGAATGCGGTTATCGAGCCAGTGTGATTTGAAGGATATGAAAAATCGCGCGCCTGAGTCAGCAGACTGTCACTTTCAAGCTCAAAGCCTTTTGGCAAAATGGGTAATTTATGTGAATCAGGTGGCTTTGGTTGTGCAATTAATGGTTTTATATATGATACTACAATGGTTATTAACATAATTGTAATCATTAGTATCATCCCCATTTTCCTAGTTCTTCTAATAACTGTAAAAATTATACCGACAAAAATCAGATTTATTACTTCGCCTAAAGATGAAATAACTACAAAGCTGTAAAGCAGTGATTGTTCAGGATTAAATTTAGCAATGGTGCCGAAGATATAATGGTCCATGGACTCTAACAAACGAAAATGGACCAAAATTGTAACTATTATGAATAATGCTAAAATCGCCACAAATTGAAATGACCGAATATATATCAATCATGATTACCAGAAAATTTAATTACTGTAAAAACCATGCTTATCGCCAGAAATCAAATTATAAAATCTTTCATTAGCTAAGGCATTAGTCAGTAAACTGACGATTCATTTTTAATTTGTTCTGCCGACTGGGGATCATTTTCTGAATAATATTTTATCATTCCTACTTTGAGTACTTTTAATGAAAGAAGTGCGCATTTAATCCTTGCAGGCCCAAGATTTGTTAGTCCAATATTTTCAAGTATATCCTCTTTTTTCAAATCCTTGACAATATTCAAATTCTTGCCCATCACCAATTCTGTTAACATTGATGCACTTGCCTGACTAATTGCGCATCCTTTGCCTTCAAATTTTACATCGCTGATTACCCCTTCATCCACCTTAATGTGAATATCAATTTCATCTCCGCAAAGAGGATTACTATCATGAACAGTCACATCGGCGTTCTCTAATTTGCCCTTGTTTCTTGGATTCCTATAATGATCTAATATGATCTCTCTGTATATATCATCGCTCATATCTTGAAGATTCTCCCTGCTTCTTTAATAGCATTAACGAACTTATCTATTTCTTCTTTTGTATTATAAATGTAAAAGCTTGCCCTTGATGTTGCTGGCACGTCAAGCCTTTCCATCAATACCTGAGCACAATGATGACCGGACCTTATGGCAATTCCGTGATCGTTCATTATTGTTGCAAGGTCATGAGGATGGATATCCGCAATGTTAAATGAAATAACTCCGCCTCTGTATTTCGTATCTTTTGGTCCATAGATTGTGATGTACTGAAGAGATGCTAGCGATTCTAATGCATAATCAGTTAGATAAATTTCATGTTTTCTAATATTCTCCATCCCAATTTTTTCTAGATATTCTATTGCAGCATTAAAGCCAACAACATCTGCAATATTTGGAGTACCGGCTTCAAATTTGTAGGGAACTTCATTATAATTAGTATGAAATTTAAAAACTTCCTTTATCATATCACCACCAGCCATAAATGGTTTCATATTATCAAGATACTCTCTTTTTGCGTAAAATACTCCCACTCCAGTGGGCCCCAGCATTTTATGTGCAGAAAAAACCAGAAAATCGCAATCCATGTTCTTTACGTTCATTGGCATATGAGGCACTGATTGAGCACCATCTACTATTACTGGCACACCATATTCATGAGCAACTCTAATAATCTTTTCAATTGGTACGATAGTGCCAAGTACATTTGACATGTGACTTAATGAGACAAGTTTTACTCTTCTTGAAGAAATCAGCTCAATCATATGCTCAAGATCTAAAAATCCATTTTCGTCTATTCCCACGTATTCTAATTTTGTTTCTCTTTCTTGGCATATTATTTGCCAAGGTACAATGTTACTATGGTGTTCAATTTCGGTTATGAGAATAACATCATCTTTTTTAAGATTTGTTCTTGCCCAGGAATGTGCAATAAGATTTATTGATTCAGTGGTATTTCTCGTAAAAATAATTTCTTCAGGCTGATTCGCATTTATGAAACTTGCAATTTTTTTTCGTGTTTGTTCATACAGGTTTGTTGCTTCTTCAGCGAGTTGATAGACGGCTCTATGAATATTAGAATTATAATTTGAATAAAAATCAGTAATTGAATTAATCACAGAATATGGTTTTTGTGTTGTAGACGCATTATCAAGATAGATCAGATCTTTCCCATTGATTTTTTTCTTAAAGATTGGGAAATCATTCCTAATCTCATAGCTATTCACAATGCTTCTTTGCATCAAATTTTAAATTAAGTCATAAGAGATATAAACTTAGATTGTAACACTTGGCAAATGAATTTTTCTTGCCTAGCTTTCTATGAAAGGTAAATTATATGTCGAAAGATTTTCTATGCACATTAGCTTACCATGAGTTATCTTTACAAATCTCTTTTTGTAATACAAACTGTCATGTGGACACAACAGCTCAAATTTTTTTAGTATTTTCGAGGTGAGGTCCCTTCCTTTCCTATCTCTGTCAAGCAAAAGTATAACCTTTCTTCCTCTTCTGGACACATAGTCTACAAAATTTATTATTCCTTTAAAATTATTATAAATCAAAATTTCTCCTCTAAAACCCACTCTTCGCAATGCAATTGCGTCCTTCTTGCCTTCCACTATCACGATAGCCCCCCCTTTAGATTCCTGATTTAATGACTCGATAAACTCTCTTATTTTGAGCGCAATTTCATCTCTTTCATAAATCAACTGGATTGAAAGATTTATGACTTTATCATTAATGAATTTTATCTTACAGCAATAGAGCTATTCTTGTATTTTCTGGTTGATAATTTTAGATAAATACAGAATTCTATTTATTAATACTTTGAGAGGATCTGTTCTCAATAAGTGATACTAATAATACCAATAAGCATACAATTCCTCATGTTTAGCAAGACTTATTTTTCATTCTGTATGATTTAACATATTCAAATGCTTGTAAATTATTTCATGAATATTGGCGGCTCTGAATGGCTAATAATCGGATTATTAGTTGTGATTCTCCTATTTGGTTCAAAGAAATTACCTGAATTCTCTAGGACCATAGGAAAGGCTATGGGAGAATTTGAAAAAATCCGTACAGTCACGCTTAAAGAAAAAATTGAACAAGATTCTAATTATTTTGGGCCGCGCATAGCTAACGCTGTAGATAATGAACGTCACAAACTTGAAATGATAGCAGAATCATTAGGAATTAATCATGTGAATAAGAATGACGATGAGTTGAGGATCCTGATTCTCGATAAAATTAACAGATGATTTGTTGTGTCTTTCAAAATTATTTTTGGTTCTTCCTTTCAAAATTTAAATATCTGCTTTTTTCAACTCACGTAATGTCAAATCCTGCAAATAGTGGAATAAATCCATTTGAAGTGGCACTCACTCAACTTGATGAGGTTTCAACTTTAATTGGTCTTGATAAAGGTCTACATGAATTTTTAGCTCACCCAAAAAGAGTCTTAACTATTTCGATTCCAGTTAAGATGGACAATGGAACCATTAAGGTTTTCACCGGTTTTCGTTCTCAACATAATGATGCTTTGGGACCCTTTAAGGGAGGAATCCGTTTTCATCCACAAGTAACAATAGACGAGGTGAAAGCGCTTTCAATGTGGATGACATGGAAGTGCGCTATAGCAAATATCCCATTCGGTGGCGGAAAGGGTGGTATAATATGCGATCCAAAAAGGATGTCTGTAGGAGAATTAGAGAGAATGACAAGACGATATGCCTACGGAATATCCGACATCATAGGTCCGTACAAGGACATTCCTGCTCCAGATGTTTATACTGGTGGTAGGGAGATGGCATGGATTATGGACACATTTTCAGTAATCAAAGGAAATTACATACAGCCTGAAGTAATTACAGGCAAGCCAATACAGATTGGAGGGTCTTTAGGACGCAATGAAGCAACTGGGAGGGGGTTATCAATTACAGTAAGAGAGGCCGCCAAGAAACTCAATATTGACATGAAAAAAGCAACTGTGGTTGTTCAGGGATTCGGTAATGCAGGACAATTTTCTGCTCAATTAGTTGAAGAACAAGGCGCCAAGATAATTGCGGCAAGTGATTCGAAGGGATGCATAATTAATAAAAATGGAATTAATACTGCCTCATTAAGAAAACACAAAGAAAAAACTGGTAGTATATCAAATTACGAAAGTAGTCAGACACTTTCAAATGATGAACTACTTCAAACGGAGTGTACGATTTTAATTCCGGCAGCTTTGGAAAACCAAATAACAAAAGGCAACGCCGGAAAAATAAGTGCAAAGATAGTTGCCGAAGCTGCAAATGGCCCAACTACTCCTGAAGCTGATAAGATATTATTTGAAAATAAGGTCTTGGTAATACCTGATATCCTGGCAAATGGAGGAGGAGTGACCGTATCATATTTTGAATGGTTACAAAATTTACGTAGAGAATATTGGACTGAAAAAGAAGTTAATGATCGTCTTGACACAAATATTACTAATGCCTTCTCGCGAGTTTATGATACCCACATAAAACACAATACGGACATGAGAAAGGCAAGTATGATAGTTGCACTAAATAAAGTTGTAGATGCAATAAAAATAAGGGGTTTATGGCCCTAGTTATGGCAACTTGAATTATAACTCAGATAAATAAAATATCTAAAAAACGTGAAAAGATAATTCTTTTTATTCAGTTGAAAAAGAATGTCCGCATGAACATGATTTGGTTACATTAGGATTATTTATCTTAAATCCAGATCCCATAAGACTCTCAATGTAATCAATATTCGTTCCCTTAAGATATTTTTGACTGTAACTATCCACAATCATCTTTATGCCGTTCTGATCAATGACATTGTCGTCTTCGTCTGGCTTTTCTTCAAAACCCATACCATATGAGAGACCCGAACAACCTCCACCAGAGACATAGACTCTCAAATATAGACTGTCCTTGTTTTCTTGTTTCATAAATTCCATGACTTTTTCTGCTGCTTTTGGGCTAATAGTAATTACTTGCGATTGATGTGTACTTTCCATGACGAGTACTTTGCCCTAACAAAGTATAATAACCTTTTGAAAATGTTAGAACAACCAAAATAGAAAAGAAAAATGGGTTCTTAGATAGATCTTACTTTAGGCTCTCCTTAATTCTATTCCACTTTGCTAGACTTCCAGCAGCAGTTATCCAAGTGATCACAGAATGATATACGGGTATATTGAAGGCTTCAATCTTTTTTGAAATCTCTTCAGTAAACGGGCCTCCCATAGCACCAATGAGTATTGGTTTTTTCTCTTGTTTTTGAAAATCTGCTAATATATCAACTATTTTTTCTTCAAGTGGATCATCCTGGAATACAAACCAAGGCATTACGATATCTACATTGGGATCATCCATGAAAGATTGAATTGCAAATCGATAATCATCTGCGCTGGCAGAACCAGTAACATCACATGGATTGCCAATTACATATGTAGGAGGATAATGTTCTTTGAATGATTTCATTGTTTTATCACTTAGTTGTGCTAATTCTAGATTCAGTCTTTCAAAATTGTCAATTGCGGCTATTATTGGTCCTGCCCCATTTGTTACCATGGCAATTTTATTCCCTTTTGGTACAGGTTGCCACGTTAATGCCTTAAGGGCAGAGGTTAGTTCTTCATAACTATCCAAGGATATGATTCCAGTTTGCTCAAATGCTCCACTTATTACTGCAAACGATCCACCCAATGAACCTGTATGAGAAGCAGCTTGTTTGGCACCCTTTGAAGATCGTCCATTTTTAAAAACTACAATTGGTTTTTGATGTTCTTTTATCACCTTTTTAGCTGTATTCATAAACTTGCGACCATCTCCTAAGCCCTCTACATACAATCCAATTACATTAGTTTTGGGATCCTGAGCCAAATAATGTATCATATCAGCTTCATCAACATCCGATCTGTTACCATAAGAAATCATCTTACTTAGACCAAATGCGTCAGATGTTTCCATAAATGCAATTCCAACAGTCCCACTTTGAGAAAGGAATGCGACATTGCCCTGTTTTGGCCTTAACATTCGCAAATGACCCTGAAATGCACAATCTAATCTATTATCTCCATTAAATATACCGATACAATTTGGACCAATTATTCTAATATGCAAATCACGGGATAGATCTTGAATCCGTTTCTCTATTGCTGCCCGTTCTCCTCCAAGTTCCTTACCACCGCCGGAGATTATTACCATATTATGGATATTCTTTTTTCCACATTCCGTAAGAAGATCTGGAACAAATTTCAGATCAACAGTAACTATTACGACATCTATTGGATCTTGAATATCTAAGATATTCTTGTATGCTTTTACGCCCATTATTTCGGCATATCCCTTTGCATTAACGGGATATACCTTGCCCTTATAGTCATGTTTTACAAGACTTTCCATAACAGAATTTCCTATCTTTCCTGGCTCTGGAGATGCACCTATTAATGCTACAGAATTTGCGTTGAAGAACAAATCCATGTGACTTGAATCTGGATTGGCATCTGAAATAGCATCATCTGTTGCTTTGTCTTTAAGGATAATCTTTGCATCTACTACAAAATAACCATCCGGATAAACCACAACAGGATTAAAGTCAATACTCTCATATTTTCCGGCCAAGTCTACGCCTAAAGTTCCAATATTTACAATTGCTTCACTTAATATATCAAGATTAATTGGTTTTGAACCTCTAAATCCCTTGAGAATATCCTTGCCTTTCAGATTTTCCAACATTTTCAATCCATCATTTTTCGTAATTGGCAGAACTCTGAATGAGACGTCTTTAAATAACTCTGTATAAATTCCACCTAGACCCACCATTATGGATGGTCCAAATTGGAAATCATTTTGGAGCCCAATTATTAGTTCCACACCGCTTGGAACCATCTCTTCTAATAAGACTCCTTTAACATCATATTTTTCCTTTAGTCGATAAAACATATCTTCAAATATTTTTTTAACATCATCCTCAGAATTTAATCCTACTTTAACACCATCAACGTCTGTTTTATGTAAAATATCAGGGGAAACTATCTTTGCAACCAGTGGAAATCCTAACTCTCTTGATTTTTGCGCAGCTTCATCAGCACTGGTTACAAGTGCATACTGTGGAACTTTTATGCCATATTCAGTAAGGATTTCCTTTGATGATTCTTCGGTTATTACTTTGGGATTTCCTTTTGAAGATTCAATAATATTTTGGATCTTTAATTTGTCAACCATGTTAATGAGAAAGGGTTTTTTTGTTTTTAATTAACTTTTCTCAAATTAACTATTATGGGTGATATCTTTTGAGAACCTTGGTCGGTCAGTTATCTTTCAAAATAGTTACTAATCTTTCTTGAAAAGCTTGTCAACCTAAAAAAAGGAATATGAATATTCAAAACAGCTGAATTGTTGGCATTTTCAGAACATATTTGATTCTTTAATTCATCATGAATTTCTAAATATTGTATTCCTTTTGGAGTAATCATATAATTAGTCTCAGTCTTCAATGATATCAAGAGTTCATACCTTTTTAATTCGAAAATATATTTCATTAGTTGAGACATTGTAAGGTGAACCTGGAGTTTGGAATATAGTTCGTGAAGACCACAGCTCTTATGAGATTTCTTTAGGATAATCGAAACTACTTCTAACTTACTAATCGATTCCACGAAAGATAAAAAACTATATAAAATAAAAAGCTCGTCAATAACTCTTATAGTAAATGGATTTTTACTTTTTCCAGTAATTTCATCAGAATAATAATTAGAACAAAGTAAATGTTAAATTAACCATTAATATTGACATGTTTTAGATAACATGAGTTCAACAAAGTATTTTATCGTCTACTGAAAATTTACCTGATACCTTTATTCAACTAAAAGTTGTTACTAGGCATGATATAGAAAACAATATTCTCAAATATTTTCGTTAAAAATCTGGGTTATCTAAAAGTAATAAAGTACATTTATGATTCAAATGGGCAAGTGCTCATATTTTGATTTCTTTCCCAACAACGTACAAGTTTGACGTCAGGTTGTATGCTTTTGACTCTTCGTACATATCCAAGTAGTTTTTTCCCTTATCCGTTGTATGATACATAGTAGAGCCTTCCGATAAATTGCTTCTCTCCACAACAAGTTCATTTATTACTAAAATATTGATGTATTTCATTATTTGTCTATAATTCAAATGTGCCTTGGACATTATCGTTGATTTTCTTTCCCCATTAATTGCTGTAAACAATATCATTGCAATTATGTCAGCGTTGCTTCGATAATTCAATATGTCTAAATACAAATGAAATATCTCTATAAATAATAGAGTAGATAATTGTCTGGTTTTTGTATAGCTAACATTTACTTTTTCTCATCGATCTATTTTTCAGGCAGCTCTAACAGCTATTTGTATGCCACAACGATTATTGCGCCTCCAAATAATTTTTTTGTAAAATCAACTCTACAAAATTTCTTAGTTAAGGCATCATAAAGTATGCTGTTTCGTGGCCATCGCAAGAAAGTTCCATACAAAGTCTTGAATCTTAATCCTCTCCTGCCAGAAACAGAATATGCTATAATCCCGAGAATATATTTCAGATAAAAAGTAACAAAGCCCCTGAAGAGTAGATTGTCGGGCTTTCCCAAATCAACAATTATGAACCTTCCATCTTTTTTGAGAATTCTGTGTATTTCAGAAATGGCTTCTACTAATGAGAACGCATCACGTAACGAATATCCACACAAGACAGCATCTACTGAAGATTCCCTGAATGGCATATATTCAAATACCCCACAGCAGAGATTAAGCTTCTGATTTCTCAAATTCTGGGCATATAACAGCATTTCATGTATAGGGTCGTGCAAAATTACCTTAGCATCATCTTTTAAAATCTCGAGGGCCTTTAAAGACATATTGCCAAAA
>VBPX01000121.1:0-350 GCA_005877075.1 Nitrososphaerota archaeon
GATTATTGTAATCAGTAGAACTAGTACTTGTTATTATTGGGCTAGAAGGTGATGCGGAATCGTACTTGATAGGATATGTTCTTTGATAGTTGTGTACATGTCCATTTAATACTACGTCTACGTCGTACAAATCAAAATATTTGTGATAAATATTTCTAAGGTTGGTAGCGTCAGACCCTGTATTTGAGCATGAACTGGAACTACAGGTATTAGGCGAGGTATACATTTGTTTGTGAATATATACTACAGTGTATTTGATGGTTTGACTGTCGAATGCCTTCTTAAGCTCATTTAAAACAAAATTGTATTGTGAAGAACCTTGCGAGTAGCTACTGTGATCAGAATCCATC
>VBPX01000121.1:544-2560 GCA_005877075.1 Nitrososphaerota archaeon
AAAATACGTTCTGGACCCTGTTTTTTTATGGTGTCACGAGTTTTTCCAGTATTAGAGTTGCATCCCCAATCACCAGCGGCACCGAAATTATAGGCCGCTGCATAATTGAAGATGAATGATATTATAATTGCCCCTAATGAAAATAAACCAAATACCGCCAACGGCGTGTGTTTATATGCAAGCATACGAGGATAGTCTGAATACTTCAATATAAAACATTTTATTCGAGATAAACAAAAAATTTTTATACTTTTATTTTATTTTTTTAACATCTGAGTTTGAATATAAATGCAAATTAATAATTACTTAACTGACGTAACAAATATCTGATATTACTATGATAAACACCTTGTTTTAAATTCCCATAAAGGCAGCGTTATTCGAGATATTTTGGCACAATATTGTCTGACAATTCAAATTCTTTCTAACCATAAAGAAAATTGATTGTTTTACCTTACACAATGGCGGAAAAACTGTGTAATAGTTGAAAGTCAAATGTTAGTGACAGAAGGTCAATTCATTGTCAAAATTGGAAAACAAGAGCAAATATTGACTAATTTTCAAAATAATGTGATTATTTGCAGGGAATGACCTAAAATACATTAGACAGTTCATAAGTTAAATCCAAATACAAGAACCTACGTTCTACAAAACAGGTAAGGTTCAGTCTAAATTTGTAAGATACAATTATTTGAATTTGTCTCCAATCATTTCAGAAAAGTAATTCCTGTTAGGTAAAAACCTACCAAGAGTCCATTATTAATGACGTTGATTAATGATAGACGATTTTCACCGTGTGAAGTACTTGATAGAGACAAAATGTTAATAAAATCTGAGTGATTGCATCGAGGCCATAAGGAGCCAGAAAAGGGAGTACTGTCTGGAAAAAATATCAAGGCAAAAAATACCTGCCTGCAAATTTCCATAACTTATTTAATAGAATTTGTGCTTATTGAAATTATGATATAAAATAACTTGCCTGAATGCACCATATTCTTCAAAGAATGCTTGAAAAGGGTAAACGTCACTTTGATATTTGTAATAGATGAAGTCATAATAGGTTGAGAATTTATATTAAAATTCTAGAAAATATCAGTATGTTAGGAAAAGTTTTTTTTGATTACTAATTAGGCTAAGCCACTAAACTTTAGACCATAGTACTTTTGGAAACATTTAACAATAGAAATAATTGGTACAATTTATAGTGAATAATAAACGAGGAAGGAGGATAATTTGCTACACTATAATACTACTTACTACAGTAGTAATGCTACCATGTTCACCAACGGTCCTTTCCTTAAAGACTCAGGAACAGAACTTGCTTTTTGATTCCAGTCATCAGAACTACTTTGTTCCTCAAACATTTTTTATAAATGCAACCCTTTTAGCTCAGACAAAAAAAATATTCCAGTCCAATGAAAGTAAAGGGCTTTTAGGACAGGAGATAACAAAAATAATCCAGGAGGCTAATAAATATCTCAAGACCAGACCTACATCGGTAATGGATAAAAAGGAAGTCCCCCCTAGTGGAAATAAGCACGATTTTTTGTCTCTAACGCCATACCGTTGGCCGAATCCTAACTCTCAAAATGGTCTACCCTATGTATTTCGTGACGGTAAAACTAATCCTGAGATCTACAAGATTCCAGACAAGTATAATTTGGACAATATGATTGTTATGACAAAAATACTTTCATTAGCTTATTACTTTACTGATAATCCTGAATATGCCAAAAAGGCAGCAGAGCTATTGCGAGTATGGTTCCTTAACGAGGACACTCGTATGAATCCTAACTTGCAGTTTTCTGAAATTATACGAGGAAAATCTGAACCAAACCCATCGGGAGTAATTGCGGGTGCGTATATACCACATTTATTCGACGCAATTTCGATACTTGAAAATTCGTCAAGTTGGAACCAAGCGGATAAACAGGGGATGCAAAATTGGTTTAATCATTATCTTGAATGGCTTTTGAGTTCTGAGTCAGGCAAATCGGAGTCATTGAAAATTAATAA
>VBPX01000121.1:2584-3244 GCA_005877075.1 Nitrososphaerota archaeon
CTGTTTTTGAACAAGCAGGACGTAGTTGAGAGGGTATTGCAGAATACTATGCAGGAACCATCGGTTTCTGGTTTTCGTAATACACCCCAACTTCTGTCGGTGAAGATTACATCTGAAGGAAAACAGCCATTTGAACTAAGCAGGACAAAATCATTGGATTATAGCATGTTCAATTTAATAGGGTTGTTCAATATTGCACAAATTGGAGATCATGTTGGTGTGGATCTATGGAATTATAAAACCTACAGTGGTGCGGGATTGCGTAAAGCGTTGGATTTCCTGCTTCCATTTGTTATCCAAGATAAATCATGGCCGTATGAACAAAAAGTTCCGTTCAGAAAAGAGTACGTCGCATCACTTTTATGCATGGCTTCTATAAAATATGACCAGAATAATAATAATCAAACATACTTTAGCTTTTATAAATCCTCAGATCCAATTAAAATCCCGTTGGGCATGGATAATTATGGAATTTGCGTCAAAAATCCCTCTCATCAATAATCCTCGCCTTTTTGGTACCACGATAAAGATGAGTTATTTAATTTTTATTACAGATATGTACTCATTACTGGTAACAAAACGAAGTATATTCAGAACTGCTCTAATTCTGAAAATAATTATTCTGTCATTTATACTCTGCTATGTCAGTCAACATGTATT
>VBPX01000121.1:3274-4571 GCA_005877075.1 Nitrososphaerota archaeon
TATTTTGAGTTTAAAGAAAGTACTTACAAGATTCCCTCTACAGACCTTCAACTTACCCTACCATCCGGGTGGAAGGGAATCAATCTGAGTTCTTTGATATTAATTTCTCAACATAGTCTTGATATTAAGACAGGAGAAACCAAAGAACACCTCCCTGTGTTTATGATCATTGGTTATTTTAATTTAGACACTGTACTTGAGATGTATCATGCAGTTACTCTAGAACAGTATGTTCAGAATATGGCCAAAACCACAAAATGCCCTATAGCCCATCAGGGCGCAGTAAGACTCAATGGATTAGATGGTTACAAGATCAGGTTAAATTGTGAATCCGTTAATGGGGAAGTAGATAATATCTATAATTATTTTTTCATCTCAAACGGTAAAGTCGTATTCTTGAGTTTAAAAGGCATTAATCCCTACTTTTACCGAAATATAGAAAAGTTTGAGGAATCTGTAAACACCATAAGAGCAGTTCATTAAGGAGCTAATTAATATCTTGACTGACTCTGCCGGCGCAGATATAAAAGTAAATAATTTCTATTGATGTGTTGTTGGCCAAAATATTACTCGATGTGATTAATATTTCAATAATATGGTCGTGAGGAATTCAAAACTGGCAATCCATATCAAATGAAAACATTTCTTTTACTCGAATTCAATATAAAAGTTTACGTTACTAATTACTAATTTGGAAGACCAATTGCTATTTCATTTACTAAATACTTTCAAGATATTAATAAAAAGGAATTGCTATCATTGTACGCCTATTTTCGTACATAGCACACTATGATTGTTTGCTTGTTTATAATCTAGGAAATTCGTACGTATCTAAAACAAAATCCGTGAACCACCCGACACATAGAAAACTCCAAGATAAGTTCGAGGCAAGTATCTTAAGATTAAACCTAAATGGCATGTCAAAAAAATTATTGAGGAGGTACCATAAGATAGATCTGACGTTTTCTCAAATCTTATTTTATGCTATTACCCTATACAGTAATCGTCACATTAACATTTGAATATACGGATACTTTTTGATGTTCAGGTTTTGGAACATAGTCTACGTTTTCTTCATGCGCTTGATCCTCATTAGAAGAAACATAAGCCAGAACTGTGTAAGCTAAATATTAATGACATTGCGATTAACTTTTAAAGAGGCTTTTTTATTTTACTGAATTAGTAAAGCAATTTCAAGAAGGATAATCTATATCCTCGACGATATTTGCTGATAGTTGCAATTCTGATACTGGACGTCTAGATTTTGCTTTTCTAGTCTGTCCAGAGTCAAGTTCAA
>VBPX01000018.1 GCA_005877075.1 Nitrososphaerota archaeon
TATTCGTTAACCGCCTTTGTAAACCGTGGAATTTCCTTTACTGC
Organism: Nitrososphaerota archaeon; assembly: GCA_005877075.1. Lineage (GTDB taxonomy): Archaea > Thermoproteota > Nitrososphaeria > Nitrososphaerales > Nitrososphaeraceae > TA-21. Next base: position 45 of record VBPX01000018.1, read on the forward strand.
CTCATCTGTTGCCTTTTTAACTGAGGATTTTGTTTCATCGAGAGCGATATTGAAAGTTTCTCTATTTTTTACTTCTTTATTTGATGACATGTAATATATTTAGGCGTAAGCCTATATATATCTTGGTATTAATTGGTATTCAAAACCATATAAGCCCACATTTTCCCATATCCAGCGAGATCTGTCAATATTGAACACAATACAAATTCTACTATTCATTAAGACATATTTGAAAAATACAGAACTTTAATTTGAAGATACCTTAACTTTGTTTTTGTTTACAATGAGAATCAATTCTATAATTTTAAAAATATTAAAATTGATTTTAAGGAAGAAAGAGTCTTTGCAACACATGACCATTATCAGTTTGCAGATCAAAATCTTACTATGCATTGTCATTTATAATGAAAAATCTGACATTAGATGAATTAATTAGAATTAAGCTTCTATAGCACTTGGATAGTATACTTGTGATATAAGCTTATGATAGCAATCATTGCAGACAAAGACATCTAGAAATTGATTTAAAGAAAGGATATTCTCTTTGCAATAATCGCACTTATTCTCCATTGTGTATTCATGAACTCTATATTATAAATAGATTCTAGAAATAAATTAGGGAATTTTTTACCACATTTATTTTCTGTATTATAAATATTATACAAGATTAGTAACTTTATTTATAAGAAATGATCTTTAGTAAATAATTTTAGTAATGAGGAATAACAATTAGATAGTAAAAACTAATGAAATATGCAGAATGTTGCACAATTGATTAGAACACTTCCAAAACGCACAACAACAGATGGGAAATTGGTTGTTTCTCGTTCATCCAATCAAATTAACTCCTTCCATCAGTTGTCAATTTTTAATTCCTTATAGATATGATTACTATGAAAATAATCTGTTATATCTGAAGGTAACATGAAGAATGTCTTAATGTGATACGATAATTTTTTACATTTTTGTGGAAATTTAATTGCAAGACGATCGTTCCGTTCATTTAATTTAGCATTATTTACACTCAATTATGATCATTGTGAAACCAATTCTTCCTTATTGAAATAAAGAGTGGATTTAAAAGCAATGTCAGACAAATTAGAGAGAAAAATGGATTCAGTTTCAGGGTTTTTTTTAATTGTTACTTTCTTTATTATAGCCCTATCAATTTTGGCAGTATATACAACCACTCTAGCAACCGAATTTGGCTTAACAAAGGATGATATGCAGATTTCTTCTCTTACCCATTTAATCAAATCAATGGACTGGGAAAATGACTATAACGAAGAAAAAGTTGGTGAAAGAATTCTAAAGGCTCAGCTTGACGATCTGAATATTACTCTTCATAGTAATTTCACTAAAGAGAATGTCGCTAAAATAGAGAATAACTTTGCTATGTATAAATCTCATCTTGACATTCTTGAAGGAATTGAAACAGCTAATGGTTCATTGTTAAATCTAAAGTACAAAGCAGAATCTGAATATGACAGATTTCTCCAATCTGTAGATGACATTTCTGATATATCAAGGAGGATAGGAATATACGAACTTATAACTATATTCCTAATCATAGCTGCAGGTTTAGGAGGAGTATCAGAAATTGCACTGAATAAATTGTTAGGATATCCAGCATTCATAATTGGTGGAGTAGGAGTAATAGTACTATTTATGATAACGTTCCTGCCATCTACGCTAACATAGGCACACTATACAACATTATATTAATTGTTGTATTTGTAGTCGTTATATTTATCTCACGTTCAATTTGAATAAAGTAGCAAATCGATTTGATCATAAATTTTAGTTTGTTGTTATATCCTCTTTTCCGTTCTCAGACTTATCGTTTGTTAGTGGTGAAACTGCACTCACATCATCTAGATTAACAACTTGTCTTTTTCTTGTTATGTAGGCAGATCCAAAAGAAACTGAAATTATTGTTATTGCTAAAATTGGACCGGTCATGTCAGGTAATATTTCTGAACTAGTTATTGTCTCGTATGATGTCACAGCTGCTATGGTCAACGCAACTGTGCTCAAAGCGTATGTCATGTATTTGAAACCTCTTGTGTTAAATATTCTCGAGAAGGCTGATCGGATTACGAAGCTATTTAGCGTATCGACCGGGATCATTCCCGCAGCGAAGAACCCTGCAAGAACGAGGGCCATCTGGATTCCAATAGTAGCTGAGGCTACAGCTGATAGAGTAATCGCTGAAATTTGAGTAGCTGTATCGAATCCTAAACCGAATACCATTCCTGTAAGAAGGGCAGAACTAAAAGGCCTTATCAGTCCGGTCCTGGCTAAAACTTTGCTGGCAAGTATAGCAGAGCTGGTTTTACCCCATCTCTTCATTGAGTATACATTTATTGTCCCAATTATTCCCAAGGTAATGGCTCCTGTTACGCCACCCCAAAACGAGAGCTGATCGATTCTTGTTATATTTCCTATAACATATATGATAAGAATCATTTCAGCAAGAACTGAAATCATATGGCCAATACTAAATCCACCTCCGACCCATCGAGATTTTCTTGTTGCGTTGTGGAGTCTTACTAAATTATCTATTGCTGATATGTGATCTACATCAAGTGCATGACGTAGACCTAACAAGATCATCGGCGAAATAGATATCAGAATAAATGACGATGTGTCTACCATTTTGTCATACATCTCCTAACAGTCATGAACATTGCCAAATTATCAAAAGATGATACTTGTATTCAAGCTTTTCCTATACTACTGAAAGAAGCGCCAAAAATTGTTTGCCTCGAAATTCCTAGAATATCAAAAATTATTTTCTTAACGTCAATTGTAGTGTTCCCTAAAAATCTCACGATTAGACCATTGTTGTCTGGAAAGGATGATGTACCTCCATAAATTTTATTCTTGTTTTTTATTTGCCCATAAGCAGTGAAAATTTCCTTATGAAAGAGTAAATATTATTTCTCAAATTGCTGTTGTATTTCAGAAAGGGAGAATAAAATATGTCGGACTTGTGGTTGATAGGAATTACGTTTGCTTCAGAATAAACTTATTTAGTTAATCCCTTGGTAGGTTGTAAGATATGTCTGCAACAATCCTTCTTTTTGTGAAATAGATTTTTTATATAGTTCTCTCTAAAAATAAAGATAAGATTAAATTCAAAGTATTTACTAACATGCAATAACTATTGTCTTCAATTGTACCGATTTCGAAAAAATTATCACAAAAATTATTAAATTTGGATATTGATGAAGGAGTACGAATAGAATCAATCAAGACTAGGAAGAAGATGTATATAAACAAGAGAACGTCTGGGTGTTTTGTTCTTGAAATAATAAATAAAGATTCAACAGATATGTCAGAAATTAGATTTTGCAGTAATATTATAGATATTCATAATTTAATAGATAATATTTTTGGAAAGGAATATTCTGTTACCATTTATTAAATCTACATCATGGAATTATATGAAAATGCAGGTGACTAGATAATAGGTTCATCTGAATCTAAATTTTAAAAGAAAAACATTGTCTTATTTTTCTAGGTATCAAAAAATGGACCTAATTATAAACAAAATCAAACCTGCTACCAAGGCACTGGCCGGAATAGTAATTATCCAAGCATAAACGAGGCGTTTTCCGATTCCCCAACGAACAGCTGACAATCTAGTTGTTGCACCAACACCCATTATGGCTCCCGAAATTGCATGAGTGGTACTTACTGGAATACCCAACCATGCCATAGATGCGAGTATGACCCCTCCGCCAGTTTCTGCACAAAATCCTTGATTCGGTTTAAGATCGGTAATTTTAAAGGCCATTGTTTTAACGATACGCCAGCCTCCAAAGAACGTACCTAACCCAATAGCAGTTGCGGCCATCAAAATCACTTGAATTGGCATAACGAATGATTTAGAATCTAAAAGACATAATTTATTTCATTAGCAGAGTTGTTCAATGCAATAGCAGGTTCTTGGATATATTTAGAAGGTTTATTGATTTTAAATAATATCAACCTGTCAGAAAAACCATCAACATAATCTAGTACTTCGTCAATTGCACTTGTCAATTTCGAAATGTCTTCACGGTCCAGTGGAGTTACAAAAGTCTTATCAATTATTGTAAATAATTTATGAGTTATTTTATCTCCTTGATGTTCAAGTTCTTTAATGATAGAATTTTTTTCTAAAATATTGGCATAATTACTAACCAATTCCATTAAAGTGAAAGTTGCCTTTACCAGAGTCGCTATCCACTTGCCATCAATTGGGAATAATAGTTTCAATTATTAATATTTGCTAATTGATACAATGTTTTAATAATTCAAAATTATGATAATTGGGCAAAATAGAAATGAAAAAACTAAAGATCTTGCAGATTTATTTTGTTCTCAATTTATTACGTGAATCCTTCTTTAAGTTAGAAAATATACTGAAATCCCAAATTTTTTATCTAGATATTTGTACTTCTATAGTTGAAACGTTTCGCTCTCTACCATCTTCAGATTGCATTATTTGTGTTCCTATCCTTACAGGTCCAATTTTATATCCAATATTGTCCATACGTTTAACAATAATTTGAGCTACGTCTACTGCACGAGTTATGCTTTTCCCTCTGGCTTTTACAAGCACCGTTGGCTCATTTGCCAATTGGACCAATGTTGCAGTTACATAGGTCATCAAAGGTTTCTTTCCTATCAAAACTTCATTACTCGCTCTTCTTGTTTCAGCGCTTGAAGTCATATTATTAGAGCGATGCTAAATCCTAAATATATTAGTTGTTTATTTGTCATTCCTTTGAATGTTTTAGCAGTATGTCTTGCAAATTATTTGGATTTTTGATTATTTCTTGGACTACTGAAGAATCATCTATTTCGTAACAATGCGTGAGATTTTCTTCATCTTTATAAAAAATATAGACTTTGTTTTCAAAAATACAGTAATACATTTTATCAACTATCATATTCTCGGGTTTTATCTTGATACCGTCCTTTTCAGAAATAACAGGGTATTCCAATAATACCATAATAAATGTAATAAAATAAATTCTATACGGAATTTACAAAATGGCTCATAACTAAATGACCTGGATAAATTACTTTGTGTATTCTCAAAGAAATCATAATGCATTGTTTCCTAAAACTGTAAGGTCTGATATCCATTCCATTGATTCGGTTATATCCAATTCAGTTAATTTAATAAATCGTGCCTTGACAGGACCTTGCTTTAGATCATAAATTTCTGAAGGTGAGTTTGTTCCGGTTGAAGAGTAATATTCAGCTGTTGTATATTTTTTGCCATCATTTGAAAATTCTACTGTGAAGAACTTTATTTTATTATCTGGGTTTGCAAAGGTTACTTTAATACCACATACATATTGCTGTTGACCTAAATCTAATGCAGTCCATCTGGGTTTAGATATTGAGTTATTAGAATTTACGTCAGAATTATTAATGTTTCTATCAGTTTGTACTCCTGCTATTTGAATTTCATTGTATTCACAATTGTTTTTTGATTGATCGCTGTTTGGTATGTTTGACACCGCACGTTGTTCATTATCCAAATTTACCATGTTACCGTATTGATCTAATACGTGTTTCTCTGTAGGAGATGTTTGTTCCAAATTAGGTGAATTAGTGTTGGTTGATTGGAAATTTCCATTTGAATTATCATTTCCATTCATGATATTATCTGTCTCTGGTGCTATACCGGCTTGCTGTATTTCAGGCTTCTTAACTTCTATCAAGCATGTATATGTCACATATTTCCCGTCAGGATATATGACCCTTAGCTCTAAGGTGTTTGGTCCAGAGACATCAGCAAAACTAAACTGATTTTCTCCAATTCTTTTGAGAGGAGTCATTTCAGTAGTGTCTGCATCATAGTCCACAAAAAATGCATTAATTTCGCGTGGTTTTGTTAAGAAACTAAATGAAATAGATTGATCTGATGGTATCTGAACTACAGGTGGAAAATCATCTGGTAATTGTGGAAAATTGAGTCTTTTTAGTTGTTCATTTTCCACTACCACGAATGGTGACATTTCATAGGATTTACTGTTATATACCATTTTAGCAATTGGCACATGGCTATCTTGTATACTGCTATTGTCCGCCTCTACCGAGTTATGGTCGACAGGTAATTCATTTTTTGTTTTAGACTCTGCGCTAGCAGATAAAAGAATAGTACTTTCAAGAGGGGATATGAATATCATAAGTAAAACTGACAAGAGCAAAAGATACTTTTTATTCGGATATAATGATCTTATCAAAATTGAATCCAAGACTTACTGGTAATCTTTTATATTTACGCAATGTCGAAAAAATTACTGAAATCAACAACAATAAAATAAATTCATTGACTATAAGATAATACCATAATATGTATGAAATCCCAGAATATTACCATCCAAAAAATTATGTCTACTCCAATTTCACATGTTACTTGGAGGCGTTTTGGAATAATTTTTTATTCCAAGAATTATTTAACGTGAAATAGCATTGAATGAGGATATTTCGCAAAACGAAACGAGAAACAAAATAATTTTTCATATCGATTTTGATTATTTTTATGCACAGTGTGAGGAAATACGAAGGTCCGATTTAAGAAATATTCCGAGTGTTGTTTGCGTTTATTCAGGACGAGAAGAGGATTCTGGAGTGGTTAGTACCTGTAATTACGAGGCACGAAAATACGGTGTCAAGGCGGCCATGCCAATAAGGTTGGCAAAGTCAAAACTAAAAGACGTAGAAGCAATATTTCTTCCTACAGATATGCCATATTACCATGACATATCCGCAAATGCCATGAGGATAATTCATAATTATGGAGAATTATTTGAGCAAGTCAGTGTTGATGAATGTTATGTGGATTTTACAAAGATCACCAATTCAGATTTTGATGACGCAAAGATTTTTGCGAGGTCGCTGCAAAAAAATATCAAAGATCAAATTAATTTAACCTGTTCTATTGGTGTTGGTCCCAATAAATTGATATCAAAAATAGCGTCAGGTTTCCAGAAACCGAATGGGATAACAGTTGTTACCGCCAATGATGCAAAGAATTTTATTTCAAATTGCAATTTTGAGGATATTCCTGGACTGGGTCCAAAAACTGTCAAGAGACTTGAATCATTGGGGATTAAATCGATATCAGATATATCAAAGAAAGGTATTTTCGAGCTTAGGGATGCGTTGGGATACAAAACTGCGACCTTTTTAGTTAACGCATCAAATGGAATTGATTATTCACAGGTAAAAGTGCGGGGAACATCAAAACAGATTGGCAAAATAGTTACCTTGAAAAAAAATGTAGATGATCTTGAACAAATCAACTTGACAGCTGAAAATCTTTGCAAATCTGTTTTTGAAAATTTAAGGGAAAAGAGACAGGCCTTCAGAGTGCTTAGTATAATATTAATTTTAGAGAACCTTCAGCATATTTCATTTTCGAGGAGTCTGAAGCTTTACTCAGCATCTTTTGATGAATTGCAGAAGAACTCATTATCTATTATAAAAGAGATGATTAACAATAATTCTATAACTCTCAACAACATTAGGAGAATGGGTGTAGTAGTATCTGATTTTAAAGATATATCCGGACAGGACTCATTATTGAATTATTTTGAAAATTAAATTTTGTTTATGGTAGAGCGTTAATCTTTCTCAAGACCAATATTATTAGAATAAATTTGCATAGTGTACAAGAAATGTTTCAATCCTTGTTCTGATGGATTTGTTTTTTCGACCTTACGCCTAATAGTATACACAAAGCTGTTACCCGTTTCAATCCTTGTTCTGATGGATTTGTTTATAATATCATTGTTATTTTATTTAATCATCTCAAATGTATAACGGAAGTTCAAATAGAATCAATGAAACATAAAGGATTTGCATTTATCTTATGTTCTTTATTACATTTTCCGCACAAATTATTAATGTCTTTTTAATTGAAAACTAATTCTGATTCTGGTAGTGTTGTTTTAATCGAACTATTATATGATTGAAATTTTGCTATTAGATATTTGATTAGACGAATTTATAAGGATAAAACCTTGAGTGATTCTTTGACTAAATCTTCCACAACTTTGTTTGACATTGATTTTGTTATTTGTGCGTTAACGAAATTTGATTTACCACCTCCTTTTCCTATATCCCGTCTCTTTCCTATGTTCTCAAATATACTTACACAATCTAAATTGATATCACTACTCCTTGCAAACACGAGACTTGCCATATCATTATCATCAGTGTTAACTAGAATTACAATTGTTCTTGCTTCACGTATCTTTTCTCCCACAAAAGTTTGAATCATTCTCCAATCAATATTGTCCAAGATTTTGGATATTATGTTTATTCTGTATTTCTCAAAGTACTGGCTGTGTATACTGGTTAATATTTTGTTTGTTAATATTTTCAATTTGTCGTGATACTGTTCTCTTTCTTTATTGAGCTTTTTAATAGTCTCTTCTACAGTGTTATAGTTTGCTCCAATTTCATTACAAATCACATTAATCTTTTCTGTTATTTTAACTGCTTCGTCCATCGCATTCTTGCCAACCACAAATTTAATTTCATAATCGGATCCATTCATTGACATACTAGTTACCAAAAAAAATATACATTCAGACAAGTTACTAACATGCTTTATCGAGCATGCAGCGACATCATGGTTTTCTATTTCAACTACAGTAATATTATCCGCAGATGCCAATCTTTCTTCATTTGCTCTCAATTCAGGAATTTTCTTCTTCGCTTCAGCTAGTGACGGAAATGAATGATGTAGTATATTTCGTCCTTCTATTATGAGTCGATTAACTTCCTCCTCTGCCAAAACGATCTTATCAAAATCCAGATCAAGTTCTGAGGATTCAATAAATGCAACATTGTACGACTCTCTATGTTCTACCTTTCTCACATTCAAAGTCTTTTTTAATATTTTCTGCAATGATCCTATGAAGGCATGTTCAGCAGTGTGGGCAGCGTTAGTATTCATACTCATCACTCATCACAGAAGCATTTCTTTATTTTTGTTTTTTGTCAGGTATACGAATAAAATAAATTTAGCAAAATCAATTCAACTTATTTAAAACAGATTTATTGTGAATTTCCATTTATCAGTAATCTATGTCAAACTATTTTGTTCCTATTGATGTACAAAAGCATTAAGGCGTTAATTATTGATGAGGCTACAGGACTTCCACCTTTTCTGCCAATGTTTGTTATAAATTCCGCATTTGTCTTTGACAATTCCAACTTTGATTCTGAGGCTGAAACAAACCCTACTGGTATTCCAATAACAAGTGAAGGTCTTACTGCACCTTCCCTTATCATATTAATTACCTCATATAGAGCGGTTGGAGCATTTCCTATGGCAACAATTCCACCATCAATTTCTTGGGAGGAAAATCTCATTGCCAGTGCCGATCTAGTCTTATTCTCACTTTTGGACACCTTGATTAGCTCATGGTTTGATATATTACTAATCACTCTGGTCCCGATTTTTGCAACAGATTTCTTATTTATTCCTGACAGGACCATATCAACGTCAACAACAATGCATCGTCTTTTTTTAAATGCCTCAAAAGCCATATCTATTGCGTTAGTTGAAAAGATAATTCTATTTTTATCAGGTATTGCAAAATCAAAATCAGCGGTGGCATGAATCACCCGTCTGACTGTATTCCATTCTAATGTACTATAACCATGAGCTCCTATCTCTGATTCAATTATTTTCATACTTCTCTCTTCTATGCCCAGAGAGGCCTCAGACATATCTCTAGACCTTGCCCTCATCGATCTCTTTATCAAGTCATCATTTTCAGCCAACTTTTCTCTCGGCCTCTTTGGCTCTTTCAAGTACCAATTTAACTAGTTTTGGGTCTACTCCAAAATGCTCTGTAATATATATCCGGATATTTTTAACATTATATTTTTCTAAGGCAGAATTGATATCCTTTACAACATCATTTTTTATGTGGGCACCTTTGTGTAGAAAATAGGGAACTATTATCATTGTGTTAGCATCGCTGGTGAGTATTTTTTCTATTCCATTATCTATTCGTGGTTCATCCAATTCCAAAAAACAAAAAGTGACACTCTTAAAAAATGGTTTAAGTTTATTGACAGTATGCACAAACGCAATCCTGGCACTCTTGTCACTGCTACCATGACCTATTATAAGGATGTCACACTTATCGTCATCTAGTATTATGCTATTTTTTTCTTTAGTAAAACTAATTCTATCGATAATAAGCGAGGTAAGTGATTCATGATAGCTCAATGGTTTGGCAATTGCTACTTTTATCTTTTTGTCGTAGCATATTTTGGCAGTCTTTTTTACAGAATCTTTGAGCTTCATCCCAGGATATAAGAAATAGGGCATGACAGTAATAGAATCCACCTTGTTGGAAATACATGTGTTAATTCCCTCTTCAATGTAGGGAGGAATAACTTCGAGGAAGCAATGACCCACATAGGCGTAATCACTTTCTTTTTTAATCATCATACATAGTTGCGAAAGTTCTTCTTTGGCCTCAGGCTCTCTGCTGCCCCTATCAACTAGTAACAAACCCCTATTCATATCAATTACTTACCTGCCTTACTGTAATTAATGCGACAAATGGCGATTGTCAGATTGGGAGGGAATTTTTGCTTCGTGACTATCAGCTCGCCACCTGAGCTGAGTAATGATGAAGCTTCGGAAACACTTGATGTTCCTTCGTATTTTTTTACAATGTCGGAAGGATTTGGAACCATTACTTTATCAAGCTTATCTTTATTAAAAAACTCCAGAGGAATTCCATGTTTATCAGAATATGATCCTAGTGAATTGGGAGGCCCATTCCTATTGATGGTTGAGAGATTTCTGATGCTAAGAAACGACAATCTGTTTTCTTCCAGCACCTTCGTGATTCCATTCTCTATATCCTTCTCAGTAGTATTCCAGTGAAAACCCAGCCCCACAACAAGGCTTTTTGGCCTATAAATAACAGATTTTCTAACAAGTATTGGATCATTTATGATTCTATCAGAAATTATTAGCCCGGCCTTGAAATCTTCTGATTTTAATTCTTCAATAGTTTTTACTAATGTCACATTTTTTGGTAATTCTCTATCCCACCATTTTGTTTCACCAGAATCTTGATAAATTCCTATTTTTTCTTCATTTACCATATGAGCACTAACCCTAGTAACGTTTTCAAAATTTTCTATGCGCCAGTCAAAACTGTTCCCTAAGAGATCTACTGCTATTGTTTCATTAACATCTGCAGCTGTTGTGATCACAGCCGTTGAACTTAAGATAGCGGCAATCGATTTGGATAAAGCGTTAGCACCTCCCAAGTGACCAGAGAGTGCACTTATGACAAAGTTTGCCTTATCATCTATGACGATAACTGCTGGATCTGTTTTCTTGTCTACCAAAAGATTTGATATCAAACGAATTACAGCTCCTAATGAAAAAATGCAAATAATACTATCATACTCTTTGAAAATTCCTTCAACCATATTTTTTGTGTTTTTTTCAAACCAGATAATTCCAACAGAAGAATCTTTATGTTTTGACTGTGCAAAAATTGATGCTAATGGAATTTTCTCTTTTATCCTTTTTGATATATTGATTCCATTTTTAGTAATACAAATAATTGCAATTTTGCTACTCATGCAATACTTTATAAAATTTATTCAAATAATATACTTTATGCTGTTTGTGCAGCTTTTCAAAATATAAATATTCAAACAACAGTATTGCTGTTGAGTTCAATTGACATTAACTTTTTTTTGTAAAAGGAACCGACATACTGAATGTCCTGGTGAATGGCCAGTAGGTGATTCATGTGGCTCGGATCATGATTGCTCTTTTGATGTAAAGATGTCAAAATGTGAATGCTCATGCCATGTATAAATAAAAAGCATGTTGATTATGTTATAATTAGTCCGCTTTATAATTATCAGATTACTTTTCGCAAAAAATGATCTTATCGGGGTCAGAAAATTTTGGTTTTTCGATCACTTTTATTTCAAACAGCCACCACATCATCATACCCCGTTAATAATTTACTATTTATTGATTTCATTAATTCTTTAGCTTTTCGCCTTGTAGAATCATTAATCTTGACTAGTACTAGACCTTTCAGGGGTTGACCATAACATACCATGGAATTGTTTGGTGCAAAGTAACATGCAGGAAGTGTTAACAGATCCTCTTCACCAACAACCTGTAGAATAAAATTCTTACTGCTCGAAAGAGCAAATTTTATACTAATAATTGCTTCTTGCGTAATAGATCCAGGGGGATTAATACAAGAAATTTTTGTTGTGTTTCTACCTTCTAAAAGAAACATTTTGTCAATCAAACTAGCACTTTTCTTTTGCCTTCTCTCAATTCCGTCAACTATCGCAAGATCAGGAAAAATTTCAAAGGAAATAAGCTTGTCAGTAGAATGATCACCTACTGCAATTATCTTATGGCTATTGTTCATAATTTCTTTTCTTATTTTTTCTTCTGTTATGTCACTATCTAAAATTAGTTTACCTAATGGCTTCTTTAGTTCTCTAAGAATATCAGCTGGTATTGACACTTTGAGGTTCTTTTGATTGTTCAGTTTCAGATTTTTCTTGTTCCTGGAGTTCGGCAGCAATTATACTAATTCTTCCAGCAACGGTACGCGCGATTTTGTCAAATATGATTGCCTGAGTATTATTTGGTTCTGAAATCGTTATGGGGTTACCGCTGTCACTTCCTGTCATAATCTGTTGATGGAGAGGAATTTCACCAATGAAAGGAATATTGAACTGTTCACTGACTTTCTGACCGCCTCCAGTACCGAAAATACTAATCTTATTATTGCAATGTTGACATTCTAAATAACTCATATTTTCTATTACTCCTATAATGGGTACATTTAATTTGTTGAACATACCTACCGCCTTGACTGCCACATTCATTGCTACATCTTGAGGAGTAGTAACTATAACTATTCCAGTTATAGGTATTGTTTGGGCTAATGTCAAGGGTGCATCTCCAGTACCAGGTGGAAGATCAATTATTAAATAATCAAGCTCTCCCCAGTTCACATCGGTTAGAAATTGCTTTACAATTCCAGAGACGATTGGACCTCTATAGATTCCTGCCTGCTGTGATTGTTCATAAAAGAAACCCATTGAAATAACCTTTACTCCTTGAGATAAGACAGGTTCTATTTTATTATTAGTTACTTCAGGGGCATTCTTAAGTCCTAACATCAAAGGAATGCTTGGACCATAAATATCAGCATCCAATAAGCCAACCTTTGCACCGGTCTTTGATAACGCCAAAGCCAGGTTGACAGAAACGGTTGTCTTGCCAACGCCTCCTTTACCACTCGCAATAGCGAGTATATTTTTTACACCAGGAAGCAATTCATCCATTGATATTGAACGTCCTTCCATGACTCTTGCAGTTACTTTAAGATCAAGATCCTTAATCCCCAATTCCATCATAGAATTGCGAACGGATTCTTCAATTTCGGTATTAAAAGGACAAGCTGGTGTAGTAAGTTCTAATGTAAATCCAACTTTTCCTTCGTTAATTGTAAGATCTTTTATCATCCCCATTGAAACGATGTCTTTATGCAATTCGGGATCTTCTATTGCTTGTAACTTGGACATAATTTGCTCTACGGAGATCATATTATCATACTCTTGTCAAGAATATTTAAATCATACAATGTTGTCGGCCTTGATACTAAAAATCAAAAGCAATGAAAAGGTTCATAAATTGATAATTTAAACCAATTCACAATAAATAATGTTTGCAATAGTACACATGGATGATGTTGTAAGGATACCTCCCAATATGATGAAGAAATCTCTCAATGAGACTACAATGGAAATCCTCAAAGAGAAATATGAGAGTATGATAAATCCTGAATTGGGGTATGTTGTCATGATTATTGATGCAAAAACAAATAAGGTAGGAAAATTGGTTTCCGGTGACGGTGCCACATTCCATAAGGTGTCTTTTAAGGCGTTAACATTTTATCCAAAGTTACAGGAAATTGTGGAAGGGGAAATTGTTGAAATTACTGATTTTGGGGCTTTTGTTAGAATAGGTCCTACTGATGCACTGTTACACCTTTCTCAAATTACAGATGACTATCTGAAGAGTGATGTCAAGCAAGGGGTAATAGTGGCAAATCAATCTGCAAAGTCCCTCAAAATTGGTTCAAAGCTCAGAGCTAGAGTTACTGCGATTAGCTTGGGAAAAGGTTCGGCCATGGGCAAGATCGGAATTACATGCAGACAACCTTTTTTGGGAGCTCTTGATTGGATTCAGGAAGAAATTAAGAAGGCTAGGGCCCCAGTCACAAGCAGTCAAAAAGAAAAGAAAGGGACGGTAGCTGCTTAAATGGCTAAAGAATCCGCATGTAAAAAATGTAGAGCCATTACTATTGGAAAGGTCTGTCCTATCTGCAAATCTACTGTACTTTCATCTGATTGGTCGGGTACAATAGTAATATTTGATTCAAAGAATTCACTGGTTGCATCCACCCTTCAAATAACAACACCGCATAAGTATGCACTAAAAGTAACTTGACTTTTAAAAAAAAATCAAAAGATCTAAATCAATATTTTAGTTTACGAGATTCTCTCGTTAGATTTCTCCGAGAAGACATAGGAAAAGGCGATTTAACAAGCGAGTACGTGATTGACGAGAGCTTGAAATCTTCATCGTTCATAGTGTGTAAATCCGAAGTAGTAGTCGTTGCAGGATTAGAAGAAGCTCAAACTATATTTGAAATTTGTAATTGTGATTCAAATCCATTAGTCAAAGACGGTGATATTGTAAGAAAAGGTCGCAAGGTTATGAAAATCGAGGGAAATACCAGATCAATTCTAAAAGCAGAAAGGACGGCATTAAATTTGATCATGCGCATGAGTGGTATTGCTACAGATACTAAGAAATTTGTGGATATAGCAAGAAGTATATCAAATGATATAAAGATCACCGGTACTAGAAAAACTGCACCAGGCTTAAGGTTCTTTGATAAGAAATCAATAGTTTTAGGGGGTGGATTTGCCCACAGAAATTCTCTGCATGAAATGATACTAATAAAGGATAATCATCTTGCAGTAACCAAATCGATTAGACGTTCAATTTCAATGGCTAAACAAAAATCTAGTAAGAATATGATAATAGAATGTGAGGTTAGTGATACCAAGTCGTCATTAGAAGCTATTGAAAATGGTGCAGACATAATAATGCTTGATAATTTTTCGCCTCAAGAAGCCCTGAAAACAATTTTGTATTTGAAGAAAGCTGGTTTACGAAAAAAAATTTTAATAGAAATTTCAGGACGGGTGAATCTTTCAAATATCAAAGAATATGCATCTACATTACCAGATATGATATCAGTAGGCTCATTAACCCATTCTAGTAAATCAGTTGATTTTTCACTAGAAATTAATTAAGTATCCTTCAATTCCGTTATCAGTAACTGTTTTACTTGATCAGGATATCTTCAACATACGTTCTATAGCAGTCCTTGCACTATCTGCAAGATGTTTTGGAACCTTTACTTCATATTGTTTGTGTACTAGAGAGTCGACTACTTTTTCTAATGTTATCTTTTTCATGTATTTGCAGACTGCGTTTTCGTTAACTGGTATGAACATTTTATCTGGATTTTCTTTCTTCATTCTATACAGGATGCCTGTTTCTGTTGCTACAACAAATTGACTACTATCTGAATTTTTAGCATGTTGCATCATTCCTTCGGTGGACAATATGTGAGCTTTCTTAGTTATGTCACCACATGCCATACCATACAACATTGAGGAGGTGCAACCACATTCAGGATGGACCATAAATTCTGCATGATTGTATTTTCGAAACATGTTATTAATGTCGTCTGTGGTGATTCCTGCATGAACATGGCATTCCCCTGGCCACACATACAAATTCTTCCTTCCAGTGACCTGTCCAACATATGAACCCAGGAACATATCAGGCAAGAATAAGATTTCAGTATCCTTTGGTATACTGTTTACGACCTTAACTGCATTAGATGAGGTACAGCAATAATCAGAAAGTGCTTTTACCTCTGCACTAGTGTTAACATAACTAACTACAACTGCATGAGGATGTTCTTTTTTCCATTTTTGTAATTCATATGAATTAATAGTCGAAGCAAGCGAGCATCCGGCATCTAGATCTGGAATTAGTACGGTCTTTTCAGGACACAGTATGGACGCAGTTTCTGCCATGAAATGTACACCACAAAAAACAATAATGTCGGCATCTGTCTTGGCAGCTTCTCGTGATAATGCTAGCGAATCTCCAATAAAATCAGCAATGTCCTGGACTTCAGGAATTTGGTAATTGTGCGCCAAAATTATAGCGTGAAGTTCTTTCTTCAATGAGTTTATTTGATCAAGATACATGGGTTGAACTAATGTCATCGGATGTGCTTGTTTACACGATTGTAGATTTAAAGTAGTATAATTTAGGATAACATTGCCATATTGACAAATGATAAAGGCAATACTTGCCACTTTGATTTGGTTCTAGGAAATAGAAAATTCTCTTTAGTAATAGATATATTATATTATTGTCAAGAGTATACCAAATGCCAACTCATGGATCGCTAACAAAGGCGGGAAAAGTAAGAGGTCAAACTCCAAAAATCGAAGGAAAAAAGAGAGTAAGTCCTATATCAAAATTAAGAAATAAAATAAATTTTGTAAAGAGATTTGAAAAAAGACGTCAACCTGGACAAAGAAAGCCAGAACGTATGAACAGAAGACGATGATTTGAATTTTTAAATTTTTCTTATTCTCTTCCGTTTGTAAGTCAATATATGATGCACGAATCATGTAAATCCAGATTATCAGAAAGAAGGATGTAAATTAGTACAATATGGAAAAAAAAGTTGCGGTAATCGGTTATGGGAGCATTGGCAAAGAGATTATAGCGGCAACAGAAAAAGGTGAGATCCCAAACGCCAAAATAGTAGCATTATTTGATAAGGAAGCTCGAGTCATTCATTCACTAGATAATGATGATATCGAATTTCATTTGTTTACAAATTTTGATGAATTCTATAATTCTCCAATTTATTCAGATTTAGATGTCATAATTGAGTGCGCTTCAAAAGATGCTGTTAGAGATTATGGTAAAAAAATCATCGAGTCAAGAAAGGATGTCATAATTTTAAGTGTAGGAGCTTTTTCTGACAAACAATACTTGACAGAATTGCAGAACTTGTCCAATTTAAACAAAACAAGAATATTAATACCCACAGGTGCCATAGCAGGATTGGATTCGATAAGAAGCGTAAAAAAATATCTGGATAGTTTAACTATTACAACAACAAAGCATCCCAAATCACTTGTAGGAGCTCCATATTTCAAAAGTTCAAAAATAAAGTTGGATGAGATTTCAGAAAAAACAGTCCTCTACGAAGGTAATGCTATTACTGCCATAGAATATTTTCCTGCGAATGTGAATGTAGCAGTTTCAATAGCGTTGGCAGGAATTGGCTTGGAAAAAACTCAAGTAAGGATAATAGCAGATCCAATGATATCGGTAAACAAACATGAGATATTAGGAAAAGGGAGTTTTGGAGAAATACTTATTATTGTTCAAAATATTCCAAGTCCTGCAAATCCTAGAACAAGTTATTTAGCATCACTGTCGGCTATTGAATGCCTGAGATCCTTATGTAATGAAAATTTCAGAATTGGAACTTGATTTGTATCATAAATTTTGACAGTTTATATGTGGAATAAATATTTGACAAGATTAACTATGAGTTACAACGGATTTAAGACAAACGATATGTTTGGTCCAAAACCAGTAGAAGTTGGAAAGGAATATGATGTACAGATCACAGAGTTAAGCAGAAAAGGAGACGGAATTGCAAGGATACAACGATTTGTAATATTTGTAAAGAATGGAAAGGTAGGCCAAAATACGAAAATAAAGGTACTTCAAGTCGGCAATAGATTTGCGACAGCAGAGATTGTTAGTGATGCTGGGAGTACTCAAACTGAGAATGCATCTGCTAGTTCTGATGCAAGTTCTGATGCAAGTGCAAACGCAGAATAATCGACATCGCAATTACTTTTGAAAACTCTAATTATTTTATGTGATTTACAAAATATTTAATTTTTGAAATTTACGTTAACTAAATTGAATCTTTATCTATACCAATTTCTAATTTAGAAAATTGGCTTGAATAATAACATTATAGCTATTGTAGCAATTTCTTTTATCGTTGTGGGATCAATATGGGGAATTGGGAATTTAATTTCTCAAAATAATACCCATCTCTCAAAAACCAATGGAGTACTATTGTTAATGAAAGATAATAAATTTAATGTTACTAATCCTGATATTATTGTTAAAATCAATCAACCATTAAAAATCAATATTGCAAACCAAGATTTTAGAAAACATGATTTTATAATTGATGATCTAAATATTAATACTGGGTATATATCCAGTGGACAAGAATTTACCACAGTAGTTGCTTCTAATAAAATGGGAGTTCATACATACTATTGCTCAATTCACCCAGACATCATGACAGGAAAAATTATAGTCAAAAACTAGAGACACATTAAATTAAGAAGATCAACTTTAAAAGTTCATTTACATAACTAATATCAGCTCTTGAACGAATCAGTTAATTTTTTATGATACATACTTTTGCAACCATCTTTATGTAACATGTCATGTGGAATTACATGTAGATATTTCATTTTTCTTTTATCGTATATAGTACTCAGGAATTTGTAGCATATAGAACAGACAAATTCTTGCTCCATTTACCTATCTCTTCATACTTGGGAATTAATCTTTTTAATTGAATTGAAATGAAAGACGTTGAGTGAGCCCTTTATACAATTACCTCTCTCAATTCAAACTTAAAAAATCGAACCAACACTTAAAATTAGGCAAAATCCCAGTCTAAAAAATGGCTGCACGAAAGAATACATCAAGGAAAAAAAGACTGATAAGGAGAGTTAAACAAAATAGACCTGTGCCAGCCTGGGTAATAATCAGAACCCATCGTCATGTTAGAACAAATCCTAAACGGAGAGCATGGAGAAGATCTGATGTGAATGTTGGATAGATAGGAATGAAATAAAATGTCTGAAGAAAATACAACGAGAATATACACAGTAAATTTAGCAAAGGCCTGGGATACCCCAAAATATAGAAGAACTGATAGAGTGATAAACATCATAAAGGAATTTACCCAACATCATATGCAAACCGATAAAGTCAAGATAGATCAAGACCTGAACAGGCATATCTGGTCCCGAGGAAAAACCAATCCCCCAAGAAAGATTAGATTGAGAATGATAAAGGAAGAGGACGATACAGTTGTTGTCAGTTCATTTATTGAAGAGAAAAAATTAGAGTCAATAGCTGAAGAAGAGATTGAAGCTGAAGAAGAGAAGAAAAAGGGCTAATAGAAACTATCTAAAAAATATTTAAAATAACATATCAAATTTTAAAATCAATTTCTAGATAATTTAGTTTGAGATTTATTGAAAAATCAAACTTGTTATCAATCTATTAATGGTAAAGGTAAATCTATGTTAGGATGTGATTCGGGTATATCCCAATCTAAAACATTTTCATCGGGTATAAGGTTTAGAGGATCGTAAAAATCAAATTTTGTCTTTCCTTTTATTGATGCTATGAGTTGCATATTATTTCTAGAAGAATCAGTAACTACAAAGGAAACATCATTAGTTTCCCCTTCCATTGAATTTTGGAAATTATTCAAGATTTCATTTAGTCTACCAATTGGCTCATTTCTTGCGCCGTTTACGTAAAGAATAGATCTTTTAATGGATGATGTACCCAATGATGAATATAGCTGTGCGACTAGTTCTTTTATGCCAACATCAATGCTGTTCTCTTTCAAATTTCCAGAAACTAGGTTTATTCCCAAATTCAATGTTATCTCAGGAATTAATTTGATCATATTGAGTATAATCTCATTTGTTATTTTTGAACAATCTTCAACGGTAAGATGAGGATTTATTTCTACATAAGCATCATTATCAATTATAAAGTTAATATCAGAATTTGATGATATTCTCTTGAGTGATATACTAGATTGAAATAATCTATCCTTCTCATGACCAAATGGCATAGTCACAAGTGAAATAACTTTCTTGTTCAGTAAGCACTTTGCAATATGAGAAACTATAGGTGCAACGGCGATGCCAGCCTTTTCGGCCAAACTTGTTACTACAATGACAGTTTGGTATTTTGATAATTTTGAATAAAGTTCTTCTTTATGAGATTCTAGAAATGACCGGATTTTGTAAGTTGAAGGATTTATCCAAGATTTGCAGTCAATGTAAAGTGAGTTGTTGTTAACTTCAAGTTCTTCTTTATGGTTACTGATTAATAAAAAATCATGATCAAAATCATTCTTTAATTTTGAAACAATATTTTTACCAATTTTACCGATTCCGATTAATAACACAGGTTTTCTTAATTCAAGA
The DNA here is from genome assembly GCA_005877075.1 of Nitrososphaerota archaeon. GTDB lineage: Archaea > Thermoproteota > Nitrososphaeria > Nitrososphaerales > Nitrososphaeraceae > TA-21. The sequence continues at coordinate 20,538 of VBPX01000018.1, forward strand.
CTATCCCCTAACATCAAATCAACTCCTAACTCCTAATCAGGACATTAATTATTAGAATAAAAGTTTAGTTGATTAAATCAAGCATATTAATTGGTACAAAAATGTTGATACAATTATAGGAATTAGAAAATTAATTCTCCTAATAAGGAATAATTTGAAATTTCTACCACTTTTACTGATAGATAATCTCCTAATGACCGTTTTGAATCTAATTTTTTTAATCCTTTTGAATCTATTATAACTGGTCGATATGCATAATTTCTCCCTTGTATTTTGTCATCATCTAAGAGTTCATCAATCAAAATCTTGCCTTTCCACCCGCACCAATTACGATTTCTTCTAAGTGTTGTTTTCTTGATTGCTTCATGAAGCCTAACACTCCTATCTTTTATGATATTCATATCGAGTTTTGGATATTTCGAGGCAACCGTACCAGGACGGGCGCTGTATCGTGAAGAATTAACAACGTCAGGCTGAGTTTCTTCAATTAGACTTAGTGTCTGTTCAAAATCACTTTCCGTTTCTGATGGGAACCCAGTAATAATATCTGTAGCAATAGTCATTTCAGGTATCTTTTTTCTAAATTCTTTTACTACATCAAGAAAAATTTTAGTAGTATGCCCTCTTTTCATTTTACGAAGAATTCTTTCACTACCACTTTGAACTGGTATATGAAGAAATTTGAATATCTTTTCATTATTACGGTAAATTGAAATCAATCTATCTAGAAACTTTGGAATGTACATGGGATTCATCATGCCAACACGGATTTTAAATTCTCCCTCAACTTTAGAACATTTTTCTAACAATTCAACCAAATCGGTTTTCAAATCCAATCCATAACAGCCATTGTCAGTAGAAGTCAACCAAAATTCCTTACAATCTGCTACAACATCAGCTTCCATTTGTCTAACTACTTCGCCAATTCTATAGCTCTTTAGGGTTCCCTTTGCCAATTTTGTTTGACAAAAACTGCATTCACTAAGGCATCCACTTGAGATTTCAATAATGCTAACTACTGGATTAAGTCTTATTCTCGGAAGATTTACTTTTGTTGCCATAGTATTTTCTAATGCTACAACTTTTTTACCGCTTAAAGACGCATCAACCACATCCAATGTTTTATCTAAGGACTGTGGCCCTAAAAGAGACGAATCAGGAGAGAACGATTCAACCAGTTTTTTGCTTGTCTTTGGAAGACATCCGGCTACAACGAGAGGTTTTTCTTTCGAATATTTTTTTATTCTTGAGATCATCTTGTGTTCAGTGGCATCCTTTACCGCACAAGTGACTAGTATGTTAATATCAGAATTTCTTCTACTGGAAGTCAGGTCATATCCATTACTATAAAGTATTCCTTTGATTATTTCTGCATCTGCAATATTAGCTGAACATCCAAATGCTTCCACCCAAACCTTTTTTTTATCATGGATTTTGAAATTTTGAAAATCAAGATTAGTGTTATTGCTTGAAAAATTTAAAAGCTGATCGATCTTCTCCAATGCGATCAAGTATAAAGGAAATTATTGGTACTATATCAATCAATTTATATCCGAATAATCAATGACCCGTTATATTGCAGCCTTCATAGTCATGTTTGACTTGTTCTTCATTTGGTTATGAAGGACGCCTGAATTGATTATTTTTTCAGTGACATCGAGAAGTCTCCGAATATCCTCCAGAGTGTGTACATTTGAGATGGCGCCCATTTTATGAGGTAGGAAAAAAATTCCATATTTTGCCATCAGTGAAAAATGATATCTAGCAAGCTTTCCACCATCAGATAAAGCTACATCATTTGCATTGGTTATTTCATTTACTTTATCCGAAAGAAAATGTGTCAGAAATAGCGAACCAACACCGGTTACATGTGATTTTATCCCATAATCTGAAAATAATTTTTTTAAACCAGTCCTAGTTATAGCTCCTAATTTATTGATTTTATTATAAACTGTTTGACGATTTTTACTAATGTAATCTAAGGTAGCGTATCCGGCATTCATGGTAAGAGGATTTGAAGAAAATGTTCCTCCGCCAATATGACATAGCTCTTGCTTATTCCTGTTCACTACAGGATTAGCTATGTTCATTATTTCCTTTTTCCCGCATACTACTCCTATAGGGAGTCCTCCTCCAACAATCTTGCCAAGGGTAATTAGATCTGGATCCAATCCATATTGCGAGGAAACACTACCAAATTTCAATCTAAATCCGGTAACAATTTCGTCTAAGATAAACAAAATGTCATTTCGCTTACAATATTCTTCCAAACCTTTCAAGTAATTAACATCTGCAGGGATACAACCTGCACCACCCAATAATGGTTCAATTATTATACACGCCAAATCATCCTTTACGCTATCCAGTAATTTGATAGATCGGTCTAAATCATTAAATGGAATTGACTCAACAAAATCTCCCTCTCTACCGGTCATACCAACTCCTTCATCATTTTCAAATGGATAATTGACAGATTGCATCAAATCTGTATTAAATCCATGCCATCCACCAATTGTTTTGCATATTATCCGTTTTTTAGTAACGCCCCTAGCAAGTCTAATTGCATACATTGTCGCTTCAGATCCAGTAGAACAGAATCTCAAAAGTTCGCTAATAGGGATCGATTTTTGTATGACTTCTGCCAGTTTAATGCTAATATCATTAGCAGTACCATATAGCGTACCCCAGAATATTTGTTTATCAAGCTTCTTAATGACTACATTTGGAGAGTGACCGAGGATTAAGGCCCAATGGCCCATCCAGTAATCAACATATCTATTGCCATCAACGTCAAAAAGATGTTTATCTTTTGCTTTATTAACAAAGAAAGGATATGGTTTGAAGAATCGGATATTATGACTTATTCCTCCTGGAAAGATCTTTACAGATTTATCATAACATTTTTTTGAATTGTGAGTTTTTTTTTTATACAGATCCGTTAAGATGTTGGATATCACTACATCAATCCTTCACAAGACCTATTTATTACGATTATGAAATACCAAAAAGAAATAAAAAAAGTGCCATACAAAAGAACAATTTGACGAACTGGACAAGACAAAAACAGTGAATTCTATCGTATTGAATGATTTTGATATACACCACCTAATAAGTTGTAAAATCAGGTGCGTTGGGCTATTAGTAACGGCAGGCTGAACATCTCGCAAAAAGCTCGATGCGTACACCTCCATTCTATCAACGCTATCTTCTATAGCTGCCCTCCTCTTTACAGAAGGCTGTCTTTTCTCGGGAAAGGTTTCCTCCTTAGATGCTTTCAGGAGTTATCCTAAACAGCTTAGCGGCTCAGCCTGCCCTGTCGGACAACTGATAAACCAGAGGCTGCGCTGCCCTGTTCCTCTCGTACTATGGGCAACTTCCCCTCAAACAACTACACCCCTGTCAGGCAGAGACCGACCTGTCTCACGACGGTCTAAACCCAGCTCACGTTCCCCTTTAATGGGCGAGCAGCCCCACCCTTGGCTCCTGCTGCAGAACCAGGATGGGAAGAGCCGACATCGAGGTACCAAACCGCGGGGTCGATAGGAGCTCTCGCCCGCGACGAGCCTGTTATCCCTAGGGTAACTTTTCTGTCACCACCAGCCCCCAATAGTGAGGACATGATGGATCGCTAAGCCCGGCTTTCGCCTCTGAATCTCGTATCATTTGAGATCCAGTCAGACTGGCTTATGGCTTTGCCCTCATCAGCGGAGTTCTGTCCCGCTTGAGCCAATCTTTGGGCCCCCTCGATACTTTTTCAAGGGGGTGCCGCCCCAGCCGAACTGCCCACCTGCCGATGTCCCCGTCAAAACGGGTTAGCCGTACGGTAACAAATGGCTGGTGTTACAACGTTGCCTCCATCAATCCCAGAGGACTGACTTCGAAGGCTCCCAGCTACTCTCTGCATTCGCAACCATACAGCAACAACAGGCTGCAGTAAAGCTCCACAGGGTCTTCTCTCCCCGACAGAGGTTCGTGGACTGTTCGTCCACGTTATGTGGCTTCACCGGGTTGTAGGCGGGGACAGCGGGGCCCTCGTTGTTCCATTCATGCACGTCGGAACTTACCCGACAAGGCATTTGGCTACCTTAAGAGAGTCAGAGTTACTCCCGGCGTTTAGCGGCCCTTAGCCCAGTTGAACCCAGGTTTTAGGTACCGCCACTGGCCAGGATACAGAGGCCGTACACATCCTTTCGGACTAGCGACCACCTGTGTTTTTATTAAACAGTCGGGACCCCCTTGTCACTGCGACCTGCGGTTCCTATTCTTCATAAAAACCGCAGGCACTCCTTATACCATAGGTACGGAGCTATTTTGCCGAGTTCCCTCGCCATACGGTATACCCGATAGACCTTAGACTTCTAATCTAGGGCACCAGTGTCGGATCTCGGTACGGTCTTGAAAGATTCTCCCCATTCTTGTTTTCATTGTCTCCTGGATTTGAGCAAATCCTCCTTGCGGAGGACCATTCATTCCCTCGTTTTGGATCTCGTCATTATGACACTCCCCAAAACTCGGAAACTTGGACAGAACGACGATTCTGCTTGCCCTATCCTGAAGTAGCAAGATGGGTGGTAACGATCTTTCAAGGCACTGGAATATTAACCAGTTTCCCATTCGGACAACTCTGTTGAGGTTGTTCTTAGGACCGGCTAACTCCCGGCTGACGACGCATTGCCGGGAAACCCTTGCCCTTTCGGTCGCCGAGATTCTCACCCGGCTATGCTGTTACTGCCGCCAGGATCTGCAATAGTAGATCGGTCCACTGGATTTCACAACCCAGCTTCTACCCAATCACTACGCCCACCTACCATACACCAACATTGTTGGTGATCTAAAGTATCGGTAGTTTGCTTGAGCCCCGTCCATTTTCGGGGCCTCAGAGCTCGGCAGATGAGCTGTTACGCACTCTTTAAAGGATGGCTGCTTCTGAGCCTACCTTCCTGCTGTCTCTGCTCTAAGACACCCTTTTGTTTGACACTTAGCAAACATTTGGGGACCTTAACTTTAGTCTGGGTTGTCCCCCTTTCGGTTATGAGGCTTACCCCACATAAACCCGTCTCCTAGTTTCTACGACGCCTGTACATTCGGAGTTCGAATGGATAGCGAGCTCTTTCGAACCCTTACTATCCGATCGGTGCTCTACAGCACAGGCTATCTCAACTAAGGTAGGACTGCGATCCGATTCGGTGGGAACTAGCGATCACCGGACTAGATTGGTTTTTGACCCCTAATCCCAGATCTGAGGACCGATTTGCACGTCAGGACCCCTTCAGACTTCCAGCGAGCTTTCGCTCACCTTCATCTTGTCCAGGAATAGATCGTCCGGTTTCTAGCCTTATTGCTATGACTCAAGACCCTTTCAGATCCTTCGCCTTGCTAATGCTGCGCGAACTTGGTTTCCCTTCGCCTACCCCTTAGCGGGTTAAGCTCGCCATAACAACAAGCTCCCTGGCCCGTGTTTCTAGACGGAACTTACAACTCTAGAAGGCTTTAGTCCCTTTCGAAACCTCCACCTAGATCCTTTCAAGCTGTAAACGTCTGTAACCGGTTGGTTTCAGGCGCTTTTGACCCCCCTTCCGGGGTACTTTTCAACTTTCCCTCACGGTACTAGTATGCTATCGGTCTTGATGAATATTTAGCCTTAGATGCTATTTTCACCTATATTCGTTGGCCACTGTCAAGGCCAATTACTCTCGCCATAGAAAAAACCAATATTCATTCGTCTACTGGGGTATCACCATCTATGCCAATACGTTCCAGTATATTTCGACTATAAATACAGGATTCAAATCTATAGCACACCACATCTCTACTACTTTACAGTAACAGATTCAGTTTGGGCTCTTCCGATTTCGCTCGCCGCTACTTACGGAATCTCATTGATTTCTTTTCCTCGTCCTACTCAGATGCTTCACTTCGGACAGTTCGTCCTCCCAAGCGTAAGCATGGGAGTTATTGAGAGACCTCATTCGGAGATCCTAGGATCAACGGTCGCATGCACCTTCCCTAGGCTTATCGCAGCTTGCCACGTCCTTCATCACTTATCAAGCCGAGTCATCCTCCAACCGGCGTCTTTGCACCAGCATTCTTACTAGAGTTTGATGTTCTTCAACTCATTCAATTTTACGGGAATTTCTATATTGTCTACTTGCCACGTTTCTGTCAAGTGGATGATTTGTTCTTTTGTATGACGATCATTACAAGCTATTCGCTTGCTTCATCCTTCATTTCTTCAATGTATGAAGAAATTGCATATAATTTAGTTACACAATATTTTACACATGATTGTCCGACCTCTAATTTAAGGAGGTGATCCGGCCGCAGGTTCCCCTACGGCCACCTTGTTACGACTTCTCCCTCGTTGCTGATCTCAGGTTCGATAATGCCAATATCGCACCACCTCGCCTAAAACCAACTTCGATGAAGCGACGGGCGGTGTGTGCAAGGAGCAGGGACGTATTCACCGCGCGATGATGACACGCGATTACTAGGGATTCCATATTCATGAGGACGAGTTTCAGCCCTCAATCATAACTGTGGTAAGTTTTACGGGATTGCCTCCTCCTTTCGGAATCGGAACCTATTGTACTTACCATTGCAGCCCGCGTGTGGCCCGAGGGTTTCGGGGCATACTGACCTGCCGTAGCCCCCTCCTTCCTCCGCCTTAGCGGCGGCAGTCCTTCTAATTAGCCCTTCTACTCCGAAGAATAAAAGTAGCAACTAGAAGCAGGGGTCTCGCTCGTTACCTGACTTAACAGGACACCTCACGGCACGAGCTGGCGACGGCCATGCACCTCCTCTCAGCTTGTCTGGTAAAGTCTTCAGCTTGACCTTCATTCTGCTGTCGCCCCCGGTAAGATTCCCGGCGTTGACTCCAATTGAACCGCAGGCTTCACCCCTTGTGGTGCTCCCCCGCCAATTCCTTTAAGTTTCAGTCTTGCGACCGTACTACCCAGGCGGCAGACTTAACGGCTTCCCTGCGGCACTGGACTAGCATGAAGCTGGTCCATCACCGAGTCTGCATCGTTTACGGCTGGGACTACCCGGGTATCTAATCCGGTTTGCTCCCCCAGCTTTCATCCCTCACCGTCGAGCGCATTCTGGCAAGCCGCCTTCGCCACTGGTGGTCTACAATGGATCAACGGATTTTACCCCTACCCACTGAGTACCGCTTGCCTCTCCTGCCTCCTAGTCTTATAGTATCCTCCGCGGCCCATCTGTTAAGCAGTTGGATTTAACGGAGGACTTGTAAAACCGGCTACGGATGCTTTAGGCCCAATAATCGTCCCGACCACTCGGGGTGCTGGTATTACCGCGGCGGCTGACACCAGACTTGCCCACCCCTTATTCTACACCATTTTTAGAGATGTCAAAAGACTTTCTTAGCGAAAGTCACTCAGAGTAACCCTGTCAGGCTTTCGCCTATTGCAGAGGTTTCGCGCCTGCTGCGCCCCATAGGGCCTGGGTCCTTTTCTCAGTACCCATCTCCGGGCTCCTCCTCTCAGAGCCCGTACCGGTTATAGGTTTGGTGGGCCATTACCTCACCAACAGCCTGATCGGACGCAGTCCAATCCAAAGGCCATATAGATTTTGATCAAAAACCATTCCAGGTATCTTGGTCTATCGCGGTTTAGCCTCAGTTTCCCGAGATTATCCACGTCCTTTGGTTATGTTGACTACGTGTTACTGAGCCGTGTGCCACGTATTGCTACGTTGACTCGCATGGCTTAATCTCACTCTGATAGCAGTCGGGTCCGGCAGGATCAACCGGAGTCGATCCTTAATCTATTATAAAATAGTACGGTCGGACAATCAAGTTATTGTGCATATTGTGTAACCATGTCAGATTCAATTTTATGATTGAATCTCCATATTATGAGCGCAACTGGAGGTCGATGAATCATGAAATGGCCAACTGACCAAAAATCATCTACGACGCCGCCTATATGATTGCGTTCCTAGAAGTTCTTGCTTGATTAAAATATAAACCTTCGCCCACCAAAAAAATTCAAAATTTTTATGATAAATCTGATAGGTTGGGTAATCATAACCTTAACTATAATTTGAAATAGGTACACTTAAAATATTCACGCATCAGAAATACTTGGTCTATGAACAACAAGGTTTGTATATCCCATAAGGAAGATGTTGATGGTGTTTCTTCCGCAGTTCTTATCAAAACTGCATTCAAGGTTAATTCGGTAGTTCTTGTGGATTACGCAAATATGATTAAAACATTACGCAGTATGGTATCGAATATTCTTAATTCCTTAACCAAAATAGATCATTTATTCATATGCGATTTAGGCTTAAGTAAAAAAAATGAAAATGAATTTGTTAAAATACTGAAGGAGATTATTGAAGCAAAATGCAAAGTTACTTACATTGATCATCATGATTTGGACAAAAAAATTTTATTGGAATTGAAAAAAATTGGAGTCAAACTCCTGCATAGCACAGATGAATGCACGAGTATTCATATTTACAATAAGTATAAAAGAAAATTTGGTTCGTATTCAGCATTTCTTGCCTCTGCTGCAGCGTTGACAGATTATTTGGAAACAAGACCTATTGCATCAAATCTAGTGTCTAGATTTGACAGGCAATTTTTGATGCTTGAAGCTACTGCTTTGTCTTACATGATTTCTTCAAGTCAGCATAATAATGATTTTCTAATGACAATCGTAGACGATTTATCACAAAATAAATACCCACATGATATTGAAGGTGGTTTCCTAAAGGTTCAGAATCATGCAAGGAAAGTCTTATCAGTAGTAAAGTCCATTGAAAATTCAATTATTCTAAACAAGAATTTGGCCTATGTTCAAATTAATTCTGAATTACCATCCAGCATGGTGGTTAATTTTGTGCTTGGAATATCTGGGAAACCAGTTGCCCTTGTATACAAGACTAAAGAAGATATTAATTCTTGTATTATCTCCATTAGAGGATCAAATGAATGCAAAGTTCATCTTGGCAGAATTGTCAACAGCTTATCTTCCGTGTTATCTGGAAGTGGAGGAGGTCATGAGAAAGCTTGTGGAGCAGTTATACCCAAAGATAAGTTATGGGAATTTATTAAGCAACTAGACAAAAAAACAAGATAGTTCTCATTGTTCATTTATAAATTAATATGAATAATTATTCTGGATAAGCGATTAAGCCTATCCAGAATATGTTCCCCATCGGTTTGGTCGATGTAATTAAACGATTCTGGACAAGGCAATTTAAATGTGATCCCTTGATATCCACTATATTGTTTTTATAACTAGTGTTTATCTAATTAAACAATTAAGAAATTTCTCATTGTCAACTATTGCCTACTGTCAACTTTTAACCCTAATTGACCTGAAATTTGTTCAAAATTCTATCAATTTTTGCAAGAGGTTTATTTCCGTTATCCGAAATTTCTTGATGAGAAGGGGGTCTAGCAAAATAATCCTTAATATTTTCAGAGATTCTTTCATGGTACGAAGGAACTAATTCGTTCTGATAAAAGATACCAATCGGAATCTTATTTTCCCATTCGCTTGCGAATTCTAAGATCTTTGACATTTTTTCATTAACTTCAGTTTCATCATGTATCGTACCATCATATCCAGTTTCCTCAATTTTATAAATCCTAGGAGTTGGCTTTTGAGAATCTAGATTGTCTTTTCCTTGGAACCATTCTCTAGTATTGATATCATTGTATGTTGGACATGGCTGAAGGACATCTACAAAGGCTAAACCTTTATGTTTTATGGCTCGTTGGATAATATTTTTTAAATGTTTGACATCATATGAATATGAACGTGCAATAAAAGTAAATCCCGATATCAAAGCTAATGATATAGGATTAACAGAATTACTGGTGTTTGGAGTAACAAGCGACTTTGTTTTTTCTCCCAGCCTTAAGGTAGGTGAAGCCTGTCCCTTTGTGAGACCATACACTGCATTGTTAAAGATAAGATATGGGAGGTCAACGTTCTTCCTACCTGCCCCAACAAAATGTCCTGCCCCAATTCCAAGACCATCACCATCACCTCCAACAGCAATTATTTCCAGATCTGGATTGGCGATTTTTGCACCTTGCGCAAATGGCAACACTCTACCATGCAAAGTGTGAATACCATAGACATTTATGAAATGTGGAGTTTTACCCGAGCAACCAATTCCAGAAAAAATTATTGCTTTATGTCTCGGTATCTCCATTTCACTTAATGCCATTTGAATTGCATTTAATATTCCGAAATCTCCACAACCAGGACACCAATCATTGTGTACGGTTGTCTTATAATCGGCTAGCTTAAGTGCCACCTTCTAATACAATCCTCCTTTCATTAGTACCAGATAATATACTCTTTAGTGCAATATAAATCTCAGTTGATGATATTGGTCTTCCATTGAATTTTACTATTTTATAATCAATTTCTCTAGCAGTATTTTGTTGTACAAGTGATCCCAGTTGTGAGGAATAATTCATTTCTACGTCTATAATTAATTTAGTATCCATCAAAAATTTTTTAATAGTTTCAGTAGGAAAGGGGTGAAGTAATCGAATCTGGATAAATCTGAATTTTTTTCCTTCCGCGGATAATTTTTCTAATGCTTCTAAAATTGCCCCTTTTGTGGATCCCCAGCTGATAACAACATTTTCGCTATTTGAGTTAAAATTATAGCATATTGCTTTATCTTCTTCAGGTATTTTTTCCAATGCAAGATCTAACTTTTTCATTCTCTTGTCCATCATCTTGATCCTATTATCAGGATCTTCTGAGATATGACCCTCCTCGGTATGTTCATCTCCAGTATTCCAAAATATTGCGTTTTCTGTACCAATAGGTACTCTTGTTGAAATAGGAGAATCTTCAAATTTGAATCTTTGAAAATGACCCGCAGCGCCCTCACTTTCATTTTTGTCCACAACAGTTTTGAACTTTCCTCTTTCAATTTTCAATTCGGTGCTAAAATTTTTGCAGGTTTGTATACTACTACTAATTGCCTTATCGAGTAAATGAATTACTGGCAATTGATAAATTTCTGCAAGATTAAAGGCCTTGATGGCATCGTAAAAAGATTCTTCAATATCTCCAGAAGCCAAAACTATTTTTGGAAAATCACCATGTCCTGCATTTATGGCAAACAAAAGATCGCTCTGTTCATGTCGGGTAGGTAATCCAGTGGATGGTCCAGCCCTTTGGTACATTGTAACCACTAAAGGAACCTCATTCATTCCGGACCAACCCAGTGCTTCTGCCATCAAGGAAAACCCAGGACCTGATGTTGCAGTAGCTGTCCTGACTCCAGTTAATGAAGCTCCAATTGCCATTGTTATTGCAGCAATTTCATCTTCAGTTTGTACTACAACTATAGACCCATGTTTACCATCTATCTGGTCAATAATCTGATTTGATTCTAAAAACTCACTTTCGTCACTTGCTGGTGTAATGGGGTAATAAGTTTGAAATCGACAACCGCCAACTATTTTCCCAATTGCGGCAGCTTGACTGCCTGAAAGTAGCAAATAATTCTTTAACGTATCCTTAGGTGTTATTTTTTTGATATTTTTTGTATCAAATTTAGTGTTTATATAGGAATATGCATATCCTGCCGCCGCTATATTACTAGCAAGCAATTTAGGTTTAGATCCAAAAATCTCTTGGATAGCTTCAATCATTTTATCTTTATTGATACTAAGTAGGGAAATAGATGCCGATATTGCCATAACATTAACCACTCTAGTAAGTTTACTAAGTTTAGGATCGTCCAAATTTTTTGATAGCTCTTCTATCATTTCAAAGTATGGCAACCCATATACTATACAACCTTTTGATTTCGCAAGATCCAACATGCCACCTAAATTAAGAGAATGTCCTGAATCCTCCAATAATTTACGTATTCTTTCGTTTGCTTCAAGATCAATTGTTGGTACTTCCTCTAAAACTGTTTCGATAAGAGATGAATCATATATTATTGTCCCTCTGGGGGCAACTTTGTCTGCATGTCTAAAAACCGTTTCAGCATCAAATGATACTAGCATGTCGATTTCTTCTAAATGTGAGCTTACAGGTTTTTCTGAAATTCTGATTGTAAAATGGCTGTGTTCGCCTTTAATGTTGGAATAAAATTCTCTCTTTCCAAAAATATGAAAGCCTTGTTTTGCACATGTTTTTGCAAAAATATTTGCAGCTGAATCAACACCACTCCCTTGTGGTCCACCTATCAACCAAGATATAGAATTCGCATCAGTCAAAAAAGACAATGAATTACATTCTTCTCCAAATTAATAATTAAATTATTGATATATAAAAGATAAAAATCATCCGCCGCCTGTAGCAGCATCGTATAAACAGCATTCACATGAATCGCGTTCTCCGCAATAAGGACAAGAACATGTGCATGCTTCGATTACAATGCCACAAATGTCACATGTAATACTTTCCTCAGACGAATTATCCTTCGAAGACATCTTGCAATATAAAGCTAAGCTAGAACTTATACTTTGCATTAAAAAGAATTTGTAAAGATAATTCTTTTTTATTCTCAAAGATATATCGTATCATTTAGTGTAAATATAATTCTAAATAAAAAGAAAATAAAAATAAAAAAGGATGTGGTTTTAATCCCACTTGCTCCATGCAGCCATCCATCTATATGTCCATGTATTGAGTTTTGCACCTAGTGCAGCTATTGGAACACTTAGCACGGCCCCAGCTCCCGATCCTAGCGCTACGGGACTATTGTAGAATTTACCGACCTGAGGCTCAATTGGAGTCATATATGGAGGCAATGTAGGTCGAGGATACTTGAATGCCATCTCCAGAGGATCTCTTACTAGCAGCAGATTGATCATATTGAACATTGGCAATGAAAGTCCAACCAATGTTCCGCCAATTATAATGGCAGCATGTTTATTCCTTCTTGTTGCCCAATATGTCAAATCTAACAACATTGCTGAAGGTATCCAAACAGGCGTCACGACGAAGTCATATGGATATCCTAATGCAAACCATGCACCTTTAGCTACCCATGTATAGATAGTCATAATGGTTGCATAATATGTTGCAGTCCCTGGTACTCCGGTGAATAGCATGTAATAGATTGCGCCTACTACGAGCATTGTTGATTGTGAGATTGAGAATACGACGAATGACGTCCACGCCCAATCGGTATAGAATATGTAGTCTCCTGCGTTGATTGTCAATAATGTACTATTTACAGCAACTACAACTATGAATAAATAGTGTGTAGTGCGTCTAAGCCAGACCATTACCAAATGTCTGCTAAAGGTTCTATATAAAATTTTATTTTGATAGTCTAATTTTTTGCCAGCGATAAATTTGATACATTTTAAAAATTTTTAGAAAAATTTGTTTTATGGATTTTTTTATCTTATTATTAAGATTATTCTAATGATCCTGAATTAGCTATCAGAATTGAAAATTATTAAAAATAAAAAGTTAAAATAAAAAATTAAAGTTTAGGCGTAACCTAATTTTTCTCTTGTGATTTTCATTATAAAGAAGAACCCTAGTGATTCAATGACTGTTAATACTGATAGAGCATAAAGTCCACTTGGTAACGGATATGCCCATGGGTAAACAGTTACACCAACATACACACCACCAGCTGTTGCAACCCAACATAGAATGAAGCCTATGATGTAAACTGGGGTCAACTTCTCTACACGTCGTCCTATCATGTGTTCAATTTCGTCACTACTACCACCTGTACTGGTACGGCCACCGCCGCCGCCACCGCCGCCATAACCCTTTGGTAAAGTCATTGTGTTTACCATCAAAGGATTCCTTTTTAAATTTTGCGTCCAAAAACTGCTAATTCTAAGGATTTATGAAAGGGAACTTAGAAATAACTAGTCTTGCCATTGTTTGTGCAAGTTTTTCTTTTCGTGATTAGAAATTCCTAGTAATGTAACGAATAATGTAAGAATAATTGATGCACTCTGCTGAATATTATGCTTAATTATTAAGCAAATTAGAATTGAGAATGTATAATCATAGCAAAGCATATATCTTTGTTTTTTCTGGTAAGGCTAGGTGTAAATTATACGTCGACCATAAAGATAGCGGTAGTTGTCCTATTCGCAATAGTAATGTCCACTTCGACAATGATAGCAATTACTCAAAGTGTAGAAGGACATGGTGTTCAGGCTCAGCTTCAAAGTAGATTCGTGAGAATTCAGGATGAAGCTTTCTCGGCACAAACATTGAATACAGGTGATCAGCTTATAGTGACTGGAAATCTACAAAGTCTTGTAAACAAACCATTAAGAGCATGGTTGTCATTATTCAGTGAGTCAATCAACGCTGGTAATAGATGGGAATTTATTGCAAGAGATCCTCCAGGAAATATATTTGATATTCCTCCACAAGGAACAATTCCGTATTCAATTACTGCAAAAGCTCTTGAACCAGCTGTTTACCATGTTCATACACAGTTAAATATAGAGCACGTTGGTCCTGGTCTCGGTCCTGGTCAAACTATCCAAGTGACTGGCCCAGCAATATTGAAACCAGTTCCATGGGGTAATGTAGCATATCAGGTCATGCTGATTGGCGCCGGACTCGGAGTAACATTTGCAACAAGACCGTGGCAAGTAATTTAAAAATCCTTTATTTTTTATCTATTTTTTTGTTAGATTTTAAGAATCTTTTTTTTATAGTTCCTGTACGTAGTAACTATATGAAATAAAATCAATCATACAGAGAATAACTTGAATAAAAAATTATAATTTTAGATGTATTTTTAGACCTTTGTATCTATTTCTTATTGTAACTTCAGTTACTCCTGCAGCCTCGGCAACATCTTTTTGAGTTTTATTTTCACCGTTCATTACACAAGCTACGTACAAAGCAGCCGCAGCTAAGCCCATAGGATCTTTTCCTGCAGAGATTTTACCTTGTTCAGCCTTTTTCAATATCTCCAAAGCTTTTCTTTTGGTTTTTTCAGAAAGGCCGGATTTACTTGCTATTCGCGCTACACATTTAACAGGATCTACTACAGGCATTTTCAAGTCAAGCTCTCTAATCAATAACCTGTAACATCTGGCTACATCCTTTTTCTTGATGTTACTTGCATGAGCAATATCTTTTAATGTTCTTGGAGTTTCGGTGTCTCTACAGGCAGCATACAATGCGGCTGCTACAAGAGCAGAAATGGATCTTCCTCTTACGAGTCCTTTTTCGAGTGCTTTTCTGTAAACATATGCAGCTTTCTCGATTACTGCATCGCCAACTGCAAGCTTATCTTTTAGTCTATCTAACTCACTAAATGCCTGCCTAAAATTACGATCTACTGGTTCGTGAACCTGACTTCGACTGTCCCAGGTTCTTAGTCTTTCGATAGTACTTTTCATGGATGCCGACAATGGTTTTCCAGATGCATCCTTATCAACGGGTCCAATTATTGTAGCAAGTCCCATATCATGCATTGCGAGAGATGTTGGAATACCAGCACGACTACGATCTTCATGTTCTTCTTTTGAAAATGCCCTCCATTCTGGTCCAGTTTCTTCAATACGTTCTGTAACTACAAATCCACAATTTCCACAAAACATTTCTCCACTAGAATTATCTGTGACCATAGGACCCTTTCCACATCTTGGACATCGATCACTGAATAAAGAAATATCCTTAACCAATTCTAATCACCAACAAAAATTGAGACAAGGTTTGTTTCTTATATTTATGTTTTTTTCTCATATATATGCATTGTTGTAAATCTTTCTAACCTACAGATATACATATGAAATTTTAAATATTTTCCGAATTGAACTTAATAATTACGCTATTTTTTCATGTTTATTATAAAATTTCGATATTTTATTATTATCTTGGGGTATTTCTTTTTCTTCTTTTAGACTTTTCTATTTTTTTACTTTCAGATCTTCGAGCGCTATATGCATGGGTTTTTCGATTTAATTTCACACAACAAATAAAAATTATTCAATATAAATACTATATAGTACTAATTTGTTTGATAAGTCCTTTGAGCATAACAGATAATCACAGCGATGAGGAAATCCGAAAAATTTACAATTTTAGAAATTTAGCTGTTGTAGGAATGTCAAGAAATCCCGGCAAGGCTGCCCACTATGTTCCTAAATACATGATAGAAAAAGGATATAATATAATACCAGTAAATCCAACAGCTAGCAATATACTCAATAGAAGAACTTATTCACGTGTATCAGATATACAGTCCCAGGTAGACATAATCGATGTATTTAGACCTTCTGAAGATGTCTATCCAGTAATAGAAGATTCCATTAGAAAACCAGGAATTAGAGTTATTTGGTTGCAGGAAGGAATTCACAATATAGAAGCAGAAAAAATTGCCTTGGATAACAATATTGATATTGTATTTAATAGATGCATTATGGCCGAGCATATAAGATTATTTGAACACAATGAGTAATGGAATTGCTTGGTCAAAGATTTTGATTTTTTGTTATTTGTTAGGATGGATATTATTTGTTAGGGATAGATTTGATGTCCTGTATATCTATCTATAATCTTTATTGCTTTTGTTGGACATGCTTGAGCTGCCATAATGATCCTATCTAGAGTATCAGCTGTTTCTGATTCGACTGTTGCCTTTGGGTTTATGTGTTTACTCTTATCAACCACAAATACTTTTGGCGCTATGGATTCACATCCACCAAACGCCAAACACAAGCTAGGTTCAATAATAATATGAAATCTACTTCTTATAGTATCTAAAAACAGGTTGTCGTAACCAACATTACTTTTGGAATCTGCGCTTGCAAATTTATATGAATTCATTTGTTTATTTGATGAATTTCCTTCTTCCTCATCAATGTTTTGATCTTTTTGATCAAATATATTAGACGATTCTAGATCATACTGTTTTCTTTTTCTTTTATCAGAAAGAATTTCGAATGCTTCATTAATTTTTTTGATAGTTTCTTCTGCATGGGGTGATTTGTTTCTGTCGGGATGATATTTTTTAGCAAGCTTGCGATAGGATTTTTTTATTTCTTGAAAATTAGCATCTTGCGAAATCCCGAAAATGGCATAATAACCCCTATTATCCATCTAAATAGACTAACACTACCTGTTATTTATTCACTTTTCATAAAATTCAAAGTATTTTAACAAAAATGTGATAACTTTTCAATTCTGGGATGTTATTTTATAGTTTCTTATTGATTACATAAGAGTTTATGACATTATAATATTTTTCCAAAGCCTTTTCATCATTATAGCATTTTTTACATATACATAACTGTGAAACAAGAGCTCTATCGCAATTTTTTTCAAATTCACATTCAGGACAACCAGCTAATGATCCACAAATCGCACACTTTAGTTGTTTAGAATTAATTGAAACATAAGATGGATTTGATAAATCCTTTGTATGACATTCAACATGTTTTATCGCTCTGTTTGATCTTGACCATAATGCTAATTCACCTTTTGATATTTTTTTTCCGCAGGTTTTGCAGTTACTACTAAATTTCACAGTAAGATTGATCCAATCATTAGCATTCGCTTGCAATAGACTGAATAATGTAAATCAAAGATAATAATCTAACGAAAGATTACAATACAATAACAACATTGTAAGTGAGAAAGAATAATGAAATGGTCTATGTACAAGTTTTTTCAATTTTCTTAATACTAGTTTTTTTATCATAAAGAATATTCATTGCCATATTAAATAGAGCAATTGCTTCTTGTTCAAATGATTGTATAAGATAATGATCCCCATTTATGGTTACTTCTAATGAATAGTATTTTAGACCGTTTAACATACTGGACAACTGGTTAGATGCTTGTGTAATTTTTCCTCCCAAATTCAAAATTGTCATCAAGGCATCAAGGCTATCTTTGTAATTCACGGTCATTACTCAAATTACTCACAAGATATGCCAAAAATTGTTCATAGAATAAATCAAAAGAAAAAATGTAAAAACAGAAAAAATATTTTTTTGTAATTTTGTAGACATTAAGTTAAACTTGATGAAAGACGATATAGTTATTGCATCATATCTAAGAGAGGGGGAGGAACACTTTTACAAAATACAATTACTATAGTCTTGCTAGACTCAATGCATTATTTGTAAATTAGACAAGATATAGCAATCATGGTTTCAATTTAATTAAATAAATTAACGTTATTCTTCTTGCATTGTTTACAAATACCAAACCAATCGGCTATTCGATTTTCCATTTTGATTTCGACAACGTTTGCACCACATTCAAAACAAAAGTATCTTTTTTGCATTTGTTATCATTATATAATAAATGCTATCATAGTATATCTTTATGATACCGTCAGCACATGATCTGAATGGACATAAATAGTTCTATTAGAAATCATCATTCTACTTGATATTGAATACATTTTCTACTTACTTTTCTCTACTGTATGATAAATTCTCATTTTGACCTTACTAGAGGCTAAATCCTTATACCTGTTTGATTTTTAGACAGTATCCAAGATTAATGTGGTTTTACAATAAATAATTTTGAGCTGTTTCCATTGTGACCTAAAAGATATGCCTGGTTTGTTGATGGATTGAGGACTATATCGTCAAGTATCGAATCTGTCTCAAATTTATTACTGATATTACCTGTAACGTTTACTGCTATTGCCGTACTTTTAGTACCGGCTGAATCTTTAGACAAAATGTTGGTCATGTTTTGATCTATTATATAGAGTAAATTGTCATTAGGGTTGTATAAGATATTTTTTACATATTCTCCCTGTATACTTGATATATTTTTCTTACTTGACAGATCAATAGCATTAACTTTTCCATCAGTACCTGCTTCATACAATATCTTTTTTTCCTTGTTGAGAGTTATTGCTATTGGATTTTGTGCTGTTATATTATCAATTATTTTATTATTTGATTCATTTATTACTGAAATCATATTGTCATATCTTGCACCAGCATATAGTAAACGAGATTCGGGATCTAATTGAATATCCTTTATTCCATATCGCCATTTATCTATATGCATAGGTTGTAATGTATTTCCATCTATTTCATACATACCTGGATTTCCGCCCTCAGGATATAATGAGCCAATGTATATCTTATTGGTAACGGGATTAACAGAAATCCCTGCCAAACTACCTTCTTTTCCTTCTTCAGTTTCTCCATACAATTGAATTCTCTTAAATTTCTTATCAGTCGAGTTAATCGCATATAATGAATCAAATGCAAAGGTAGTGTCGTTCTCATTAACCAAATGCTGCCCTGTTACGTAAATAATTCCTTTGACAGGATCTAAAGCAATATTGGATAGAAAATCATTTTCTTGGGATCCAATCTTTATAGTGTCAATCAGTTTGTTTTGAATGCTGTCAATAACATAAATTTGATTTCGGAAATTCTTTTCTCCATTATTGGCTCCAAATATTGCATAAATTTTGCCAGTTTTTTGATCCAACGCCATAGAAAGAGGTTTGTCTTTACCGAGGACGATAGAAGAGACCGAAAATGTGTTAGGGATATCTTGTGAAAAACCTGGATGTAATATAGTAGCTCCCATTAAATTAATACTAATATAGAATATGGAAAAAAGGAATATACCGAAATTCCTAGAATTAGACATATAAATAATTATTAAATTTACTTATTAAAGATATAGAAACTTAATGATGGAAAAATGTTGTTTTATAATCTAATATTGCACGTGTAATAATATCTTAAAGCTCAATTTTAGAGTCATTAGATCTATCTCATGTAGCGTAAAATCCCTAATCATTTTTCTATAAAGTAAAACAAGATGACATAGCTAACCAACTGGTGCATCAAGAATCAGGAATGTAATTGAAAAGACATAATGAGGTTTTTGAATAAAGTTTTCGTTATAGTGATATGATGGAAATATTCTTACAGGGTTTGATATTGTAAGATTTATTAGATAATTAGCCTTATCTTAGATGATGAGTCGAAAGGTTAATCTAATATATTTTCTGATTTGTTTCTTCTTTGCAGTACTTGTTATCATTCCAAAGTTAGAGGAATCAGGTTTTGGCTTTTTACAATGGCCCTCCAATATGCTAAATACCACCAACGCTACAGCGACAAATAATACACTAATTTCGAAATCGGTACAAATTAATTCTGCTGATACTAAGGAAGTCACGGACGGAAAAAGTGTAAATATTGATTTACAAATTCAACCTTATCCAATATCAAAAAATGTCGATTCACAATTCATGATCACCTTCTTGCAACCATCTACTCAAACAGTGCAAGTCCATGTAGATTATGATTTTGCAATAACCAAAATGAATAGCGAAGTTTTTCGTGCCTCTTCTAAAACCGGACAACCATTACTACACACAGCTGAAGGAATTGTTAAAATTCCCTATAAATTTGAAGAACCGGGCCAATACTCATTACAAGTAAGTATCATGGGAATTAATTTTATCCCAATAAAAACAGAACAGACCTTATTTGACCTCAAAATAAGCTAATGTTAATTCCGTTAGTTATTCGAATAGAAACTGTAAATTTGTCTAGTGATTAACTAAAATTACTTTGTTATCAAAAGAAATTATTGGTTTTCCGTTTCATTTGCTGTTTCATTAACAGATGTTGTGTCAATTTCTGGGTTAGAATCGGAGTTGGAGGCTTCATTGATTAATTTGAGACTACTATTGTTGATAAATGCATATGCGACAAAAAGCAATAGGAGTATACAAAATATGGTGCTTACCAATAGGAAGATATTCATTATTATTCTGAAGTACTTTTCTTTGAGTAATTTAAATTAGTATTAAAATTGTGAGAACAAAGTTATAAATCCAAGAAAGCAACGATAAGCTTGATGAAGTCATGTCAATGAGACATAAATGAGGATAATAAATTTAACAAAAATTGTAAACATTAACTGAGCTCAATGAATATGAGCCAAATGTCATCACAATGCCCATATATCAAATTGAATTTATCAAGATTCATCCATAGATTTGTTACGAGATTTGACTGGACAACAATCGATCTTGTCTACTTGAAAAAATGGACTGTCCTTGGTATAATCATAGGAGTTTTTTCGGGATTATTAGTAATTGCTGCTTTTGAATCAATTAGGATTTTTTCCTCATTTTTTCTCAGTGATATGATTAGGTATATTCAACCTTATCCAGAAGATGTCGCAAATTTGTCTTCGGATTATTCATTGTATGTCTTAAAGCCATGGCTTATTCCAGTTATTTTAGGATTTACAGGTTTAGTAATAGGAATAATTTCAACAAAATTATCACCAGCCATAGGCAAGAATGGAATAGATGAGATTAGTGATGAATTTCATAATAAGAAATCCCAATTCAGTCTAAAAATTTCATTTTTAAGATCTTTTTCCAGTATTTTAGCTATAGGAAGTGGGACAAGTGGTGGAGTTGAAGATTCTCTGGGACACACTGGATCTACATTTGGAGCAATAATAGGCAGAATTTTCAAACTTGATCAGGAGGAAATTCGTATTGCAATTGCGGCAGGAATGGGTTCAACAATAGGAGGCGTCTTAAGGTTACCATTTGGTGGATCAATTTTTAGTTTAGAATTACTATATCGCAGGGATTTCATTATTAAATCACTTTATCCAGCACTATTAGCATCAATAACAAGTTATATCATTTCAGGAATAGTTCTTGATTGGCCATCTTTTTTATATGTTCCACATGAGTTTATTACAAAAACTAGTTTTCAGTCCTTAGCAGCATATGCCGCTATGGCTGCTATTATAGGAATAATAGGAATAGGATATGTAAAGACAGTTCAGATTTTTCGAAAACATTTTGAAAATATGAAAATTCCACTTTACTTTAGGTCAGCACTTGGCGGAATAATTATTGGAATTTTTGCAATTGGTTTTCCAGAAATATTAGGAACGGGTTATGGATGGTTGCAACTTGCGACAGTTGGTAATCATCAACTCTTTCCACTCTGGATTATGTTTCCAGTAATTGTAATGAAAATCTTCGCAACAGCAGTTTCAAATGGATCACGTAATAGTACGGGTCTACTTGGTCCATCATTAGTTATAGGTGGTCTTATTGGTTCAGCTCTTATTACATTGTTTCATTCATTTGGAATTTTCATGTTTATTGACACAACATCTGCAACATTGATATCAATATTTGCTTTCTTTACTGCGAGTACTAGAACTCCGATCTCGGCGATTGTAATAGGCATTGAAATTGTTGGAAGTTATACATTACTTATTCCAATAGTCATATCAGTGATTATATCAAATATTATCTCTGGGCAAAATAATTGTATTTATAAGAATTACGTTTCCAATATGAAGCTACAATTGCTAAACGCAAAAAAAAATAATTCAGAATTAAGAAATTACTTGGTAAGAGATGCGATGAATTCAGATTTCTATAACATAAATCGAAATACAACAATTAATGATGCCATTAATATAATGAAAGATCTGAATGTTAAATCACTAATTGTTACTAACAATGAAGATAAACTTCAAGGAATGGTTTATTTTGAGGCTTTATCAAATGTTTCTACGATTCAAAAAAATACGATAGTTGAAACTATAATGGTATTTGACCCACCAGTCCTACGTCCTCTGGACCCAATTCTGAACTATTTTGAATTGATAAGTAAAACAGCAGTGTCTGAAGTCCCAGTAGTGTCACCAGATGATGACAAGTTAGTTTTATCAATATTATCAATTAGAGATATAGACAAATTATTAAACAATATCAACAATATCAATGATCCAATTTTACCTGATCTAGAAGATAGCAAATTGCAAAAACATATCACTAATAATCTCTCTCATGATTTTTCTATAAATCAAGATATTCATAAGAACAACAAAATCTTGAATAAATTAAGAAATTACTGGACACAATAGTCTAACGAATAGTAGAATATATAGAAATTTTAAGCATAGCTAAAGTTGTAATTTATCTTCAATATATGATACAACTTTTCGATATCTTTCTCCCGTCGCATACTTTGTACCTTAATATTTTTGAATTACTAGTCGAATATAAAAAAGATCAATGAAGAGAATAGTTGATTTTTGTTATTTAAAAAAAGAGAAAAAGGAGATTTACTTTACCACTACTTGTCCCTTCATATAAGGATGAAGAGTACAATAGTAGTCAAATGTTCCCGCATTACTAAATGTCCATTGAAATGTTTTTCCTCCAGCCAAATAGCTTGAGTCAAACGCTGTACCTGATTCGCCTCCTTCAGCACTGCCCGATGTTACTGTATGTAATGTGGAATCTGCATTTTTCCAAAGTACCGCTGCGCCCTTTGATATCGTTATTGTTGGAGGATCAAAAAATTTGCTATTGCTTGGTGTAGAGGAACCTGGTGAAATGGTTACTTCAGAAGTTGATGTTGGTGCTGCGGATTGGTTTCCTCCCATAGTAGTGGAATTTCCACTCATATTTCCACTCATACCAGTCATATTTCCACTCATATTTCCACACATATTTCCACTCATATTTCCACTCATATTTCCACTCATATTTCCACTCATATTTCCACTCATATTTCCACTCATCATTGTTCCGTTACCTGTCATGTTACTACTTGTATTGTCCATTGTAGCGTTTTGGGTTACTTCCTTATCACCTGTATTTGTGTTAGATTCGGATTTTGATGATGAAGATTCTGATGAAGATTTTGATGAAGAAGATTCAGAAGAGGAGGATGGTGAAGAGGAGGATGGTGAAGAGCAGGTTACACTCTCACTGCCTTTCGGTGCAACACATGTTCCTGTTGGATGATCAGTTGCAGTTGAATTATCCATTGCAACTACTGCAAAAGCAGCACCTTTGATAACATCTT
>VBPX01000011.1 GCA_005877075.1 Nitrososphaerota archaeon
CCAGGTTTGATTTCCATCCAAGATATATACACATTATTTCCTTGAGCAGCAATCCTTGCACCTACTGAGCGTGAATCAGGTGAATTGCTTATATTTATTGTGTCCCCAAATGTTTTACCACCATCTGTACTTTTGACAAAGTCTACTTCCAAGTTTCCAGTCTTGTTATCCCACCAGGCTACATACTCATTGTTACTACCTGAGGCAGCTACAAGGGTATCTACTGAAATTTGAGATGAAGGCGGAGCCGTTAGTGTCTTTAAAGGTGACGTACCAACACTTTTTAGCATGCCTGCTTCCCCAAATGTCTTTCCACCATCAGCACTTGCTCTTGAGAATACTTCCCAGCTTCCGGTCTTATTGTCCCACCATGTAACAAATACATTATTCTGAGAAGCAGTTACTTGACTATCAGCAGAACTGCCTTTATCATTGCTCACGTTAATTGGTTTGTCAAATGATTTACCGTTATCATTACTTCCTGCAAAAAATACTTCATTGTTCCCAGTTTTATTATCCCACCATGTAAGATAGATATTATTCTCAGATACCGCCATCGACGCTCTTGGACCCTGGTAACGCCCCATACTCATACTAGTAGTAGCAGCCTTAGCAGGTTGCTCAAAAGCTATCACAGTCACAATGCTCAATACTATAGTTGTTGCAAGAATTAAAATGGTGATTCCTAAAACTATCTTAGGTTTCATGTGAGAGGCTATAGGAATTATAGTATATAAGAGAGCTGCTCATTATCAGATTTGCAATATTCATGACTCATCCAATAACGCAGTGCCACTATTACAGAATAGATTTATTGAATAAGCGATAAGAATAATCATGTAGTCATAGTTGCTGGGTCGCAAAATGATGTCAATTCTGAACCTCATCCCGCCGAACCCAGATCTATGTTCAACGCTGTTAATTATTGCATTATTATCTCATGAAATAGTGGGCCCGAAAATTATGTCAAATATGATTCACAAACCTCCGGGCCCGTTATATCGGATTCATAGATAAAGAAAAAGATCCAGATATTAAACAAGAGTTAAGAAAAGGAAATCTAGTTACAGTAATAGAAGATTCATTTGATTATTGACTGGTGGGCCATATGGAAAGACAATAGGACCCAACGTTCAGACGTTCAGGTTAACCCACCAAGTTATGGCATATGACATCGTAGGTATTCATTATGATGAGAACTACTATAAAAAGACGGATGGGCCTATCAATATAGTTTAATTAGTTAGAACTGATGGGCCAAATGGTTGCGGGACCCACCAGGTTGAAGCTTGTTAGGTAGTTGATGTTAGCAATAGTATGCTCAACAAACTATAAAACAATTCAATTATTAGATAAAGAATTTTGGTGTTTGGTGGGCCATGAAAGAAACAATAAATCGTGGACGGCATCAGGCTCATTAAGAACTGTTTTTCAAACTATCTCGGTCCATAAAATATTATAGCTGCTCCCAGAACTGCTACCATAGAGCCTATTATTTCAAATTTATCTGGTCTCTTTTTGTCTACCATCGTTCCCCATAATATTGAAGAAATAATAAAAAAATCCACCATACGCGGCATATACCCTTCCAAAATTTGAAGGCTGTAATGTAGGAATTATTCCGTAAGTAAAGAGTATGATTCCACCAACAATACCAAAGATTAGTCTCTTTTTCTGTCTTATCCATAGCCATACTAAATATCCACCGCCAATTTCAGCAAGTGCTGCCAAGAGAAACAGTCCTATTGAAGTGATAGCAATGGTAGTTGTACTCATTTACTTTCACTCAATATCACTTTATTTTTTCTAGGCATGTAGAAAATAATGAAAATAATCATGACTCCGATAAGTGATATAATAGAGCCAATGATGTCAAACGTATCCGGTCTTATCCCCTGGAAAATCCAACCCCATAATAAAACCATTACAATGAAGATTCCACCATAGGCAGAATAGATTCTATGGAAGTGAGATGGCTGAAAAGTAGGAACTATTCCATACGCAAAGAGAACAAAACCACCTAAAACCCGAAGCATCCAGCTCATGCCATCTCTAAGCCAAAGCCATACCAGATAACCACCACAAATCTCACATAATCCAGCTACGAAAAAGAATATTAATGAAACTACCATCTTGTTCCAGCTTATTTTATTTTTATTAACCAACAGTCATTCCTTTGGCGTATATCTTGTTTAATAGAATATACAATGAAATCGCGATTATCGCAACTTGAAGCCCTGCTACAATAGCATCCAATAAACCAATAGGTTCCGTTCCTAGACTAGAAATCCCTACCGTTCTGGAAGTAAAATAAATTCCTAATAATACTAATGAACCGACTATGGCT
Organism: Nitrososphaerota archaeon; assembly: GCA_005877075.1. Classification (GTDB taxonomy): domain Archaea; phylum Thermoproteota; class Nitrososphaeria; order Nitrososphaerales; family Nitrososphaeraceae; genus TA-21. The sequence continues at coordinate 2,348 of VBPX01000011.1, forward strand.
ATTATGTAAGGAACTTTACTGTTCCTTCTATCTAGTATCATCCATAATCCTATTGCAGCATATCCCATTCCAGCAATAATTGAAAGTGGGAATTCTAAAACCCTGCATTGATTTTCAGATATTTCTTGATGTAAGATTTCTCCTGTTTCTTTGAGTAAGCGTTTATTAGATTCGTTGGTGTTCTCTTGTCCTTCAACTAGCTGCAATCCGTGAGCTTCACTACTTTCAATACTTTCACCAAATATTGCAACTAAAAAATAAAGAGAGGATGTTGAGAACATCAAGAATGTTATAATGTAGACCAAAAATGATTTCAACTAACGACAATTATTAGCCTTTGTTCATAAACATTATCAGAACAAAACCCAAAGACAAAGAAGAATATTGACTAAAAACATGAGATTCACAAATCCCATTTTAGTTGGACGGTTCTGATTTTGTGTTATTTTGAGTTCCATTTGTTATTAAGGAATATTCATTGCTTTGAGCATTGATAGCTATTGATTTAATTTTCTCTGGGTTATCTGTGTAGAACGACAATTCGAATGGTGCTTTTTTATTAGGACCAATTATGTCTGGGTTTGTATATGTGTAGTCAACGTCCAGCACTTTGTGGTTCTTGTCATAAAATATCCCTGATACCTTTACCGAATTTGCATCGTCTTGACCTTGATTTAATACTTCTCCCAGGAGTTTGAAATTATTTGAGCCTTTAGAGTTTCCGCCCACACTCAATTGCAGAGCTTCTGGCTTATCGTTTTCAGATTTTTCGAGACTGGTTGTTAAAGTGTATTTACTATTATTAGGTAACTTTTCATCTAAGTAAATATCAAATCCAGACCTGCTTCCTGGCTTTATCCAATATTCACTGGTATAACTGTCGCCTGTTGCTGCTATTACACCGTTCTTGTCATAGACACTGGCAGTTATGCGAACTGCTTCAATAGGATATGTAAAGTTATTTAGCACTTCACCCACTATTGTGTCCGAATGTAGTGCAGAATAGAGTATATCAGGTTTTGGTTCAGCATCTTCACTTACCGTCCCATTAAATTTTGGCGATGAGAAATTCTCCCCAGTAGTAATCTCTATTTGGGCATATATTGAGCTTGTAGACATCGTAAAAAAAAATCCTAACACTGCAAACAATATGCAGTAAGAAATCAAAATTAAAGGTGATGAAGGTAAAGTGTAATTTTGCATACTACTTCTAGTCTTACCCGTGTATAGATGACGGCTTAAAGTATACCAATCTCGAGAGTCTGGCGTATCGGCCGTTTTCATATTCTTATTACTCATGCAAAATAATTAAATTTAGCGTCGAGTCCCCCGGTACATCTAATGGAATGGATGAGAAAGTGGTCAAAATCAAAGTAAAAATACAATAAGAACTGGAACAATGAATTAGATAGCTGGATTATAAAGTTGGAGTTAAATTATTATGTCCAGCAAATGCACAAGATAAAGTCTGAAAGCAACAGGAAATCTCTCTCTTTTTGGGTGTAATCTTGTTTGGTTTGTTACATGGTATCAATCCTTCACATGGTTGGATTGTTGCCGTTCTATATTCAATAAGAAAGAAGAGACAGATTATTAGTAGCTTAATTAGTTCAGGGATAATTGCAGGAGCTCATTTCTTATCATCCATAGTTGTTGTTATGGCATTCATTTTTGTTACCAGCCTTGTAAAAATAGCGATTCCTCAATCATACCTCAATTACGGTGTGGCAATAGCTCTTGGAATCCTTGCATATATGTTTTGGAAAGAAAAGTCAGAGGACCTAACAAAAACAGACCATGGTCACTTGCATGATAACATTTCCATCTCGACTCAAAATATTGAACATGAACATGAACACTGGTATAAAGAAAGTGGATGCATTCGCATCTGAATCTAAAAGTAATAAGTTCAACTGAAGAATCCTACTTGTCGAATTCCAATTATTAACAAGGCTGTCCAGTATGGGCTACTGTTCGCTTTATAATCGTTAATAGTCATAAGAATCTTTAATATTACATTGAGTAAACACATGATATGTTCTTGCGGTAATAGGGACATTATCAATCCAGAATATGGTGAGACTATGGAACGCTATATGGCCCGAAAGATATGTCGTAATTGTAATACAAGAGGCAATTGGAAAGAGGAAAATGAGGAAAAAGCACAACTCAGATAGTCAGATTATAAACTCCTAAAGTAACAAGATTTTAAAATTGCTTGTGACCAATACTAAGTTAAAATGACTAGCCTGAGGACGGCATTGATAACAGGAGGTGGACGGGGTATAGGGAAGGAGACAGCTATCTTGTTGTCCAAGAAGGGATTGAATGTAATTATTTGTTCTAGGACTCAAGAAGAGATAGATTCTGCGGTGAAGGAAATTAAATCAACTGGGAATGGTCAGATCATTGCAAGGAAATGTGATGTAAGTGTCTCTTCCCAAGTAAATAGCCTTGTAAATGAAGTGTTGGAAATTTATGGACGAGTTGATGTATTGATAAACAATTACGTATGTCAAAAAACTAATTGATACCACTGAAGAGGAATGGGATCATACTCTAGACGTTAACTTGAAGGGAGCATTCCTATTATGCAAAGCAATTGTTCCACACATGATTGAAAGTAATCATGGAGTTATAATTAATGTGAGTTCGGGTGCAGGCAAAGTAGGGTTTGAGGACATATCAGCATATTGTGCGAGTAAATTTGGGATGATTGGCTTAACAGAAAGTTTAGCCCGTGAAGTTGCTAACTACAATATTAGGGTAATGGCAATATGTCCTGGAGAAGTAGCAACAAAAATGCAGGAAGATATCGACACGCAATATTATGAATTGAACAAGCACAAAATGCTTGATCCTAGGATAGTCGCAGAAAAAATTGCAGAGATGATGTTTAACGATAATGACTACAAAAATGGAATTGCTGTGGACCTTCCTAACTGGAGAGCCATTTACTGAACCTTGAATTCTAATATATTAGACGGTTCCTGACACTACTTAGTCAAATTAAAAATCGTTGCGCAAGACTATTCGGTAACGTGCTTTGCCTGATTCAAGATGTGCCATTGCATCATTAACGTGTGAAATTGGAAATTCTTCTATGGCTGGCTCAATTGCATGACGATTGCAAAAATTAAGCATCATTAGAATCTCTGCTGGACCTCCTATAGGTGAACCGCCGATAGATTTCTCACCGGAAATTAATGGAAACATAGTTGCCTTTACTTGTGAAGCTGCTCCAACAATATGTAACTTGCCACCAGGACGAAGTGTACTAATATAAGTATCCCAATCCAGGTCAGCATTTGCAGTAACTAGTACCATATCAAATTGATTTGCATATGGTTTTAGAGCATCAGGAGCCCTCGAGTTTAAGAAATGATCGGCTCCAAACTGTTGTGCTTCCCTCTCTTTTTCAGGATTGGTAGACATGGCAGTAACCTCACAGCCCCATGAATTTAGAAATTTAATAGCCATGTGTCCTAACCCACCAATTCCCACTACAGCTACATGATCTGTAGATTTGATATTATTCTGGATAATGGGATTGAAGACTGTAATTCCACCACAAAATAATGGACCAGCTGTCTTGGTATTAATCTTCTCAGGCAAGGGAAAAGCCCATAACGCTTGGCAGCGTACCTTATCTGCATAAGCTCCATGTCTGCCAATCATCACATCTTCTCCCTTCAAGCAACGGTTGTGATGACCGCTCAAGCACTGGTCACATACTAGACAAGACCGAGATCGCCAGCCTAATCCTACATATTGTCCAATTTCTAGATGGTTCACGATATTTCCAATTGCAGCTACTTTGCCAATGGCCTCATGTCCTGGCACAAACGGGTATCGTGTAAAGCCCCATTCGTTTTTAAGCATACTCAAATCACTGTGGCAAATACCACAATATTCGACATCGATCTCTACTTCATCAGGTTTCAAGGAACCTAATTCATACTCAAATGATTCTAGTTTTCCACTTGGTTCATGAGCCGCATATGCTTGGACCTTCATGACGATATACTCCTTGTGCGTGTATAAATAAGTAGATGTACAGGGCTTGACCCAGCTGACTTTAAAACAGGACAAGCTCCCGGTATTGTTGCTTGGTTCAATCTCCTCGACGGATAAGAACAACATTGTTATCGGAATAAAAGCTAAATACCGAATTAGTAGAACCCTACTACATGAAGGGAACTAATCCCGACGGCTCCAACACCTATGAATTTCATTGATTATTGCTATCGAATTAATTCCTCAAAAATAATACAAAAAACTTCTATTATGATACTTTGCAATAATTCAGAAAGTACTCTTGGTAGCAGAAAATTGCTTGAGTTGTTCCTATTCAATGGTTTCACAATATATGATTAAATTTTCGAATTCTCAATATTTAGATAGTTAAATATATCTGAAATTCAAAATGAACTAAGCGTTGAATATAGGAGCTGATTAAGAGTTATGTCCTCTAAAAGAATGGTATATAATCTCCGATGAGTTGAGCGTGTATAAAAAAAACTGTTTATTTTTACGGTAAACCCATTAATCTAGTTTTACTTCATCTTTAAGCTATCTTAGGTTGAATTAGTTAGGGTCAGATGTACAATTTCAATTTTTAAATTGTTTTATACAAGACTATATTACGAACACCATGGCAAATGTGTTAATACGTAAATCCATTGCCTTAAAGGTATTACAATATTCAATCTTATTCCTTGTAGTATATCAGAGCCTTCACGTTCTTGATCATATACTTCAATATTACGAATTGTATGTATTAGGTATCAATCCACCACCTGCTATTTTTGAGGGGTTGTTTAACGCAAGTGATACAAAGGTTCATCTGTGGTTAAACATGATAGAACACGCCACATTCATATTGATCCTCACATCCCTTTATCTGACATACAGATATCTACGAAGGGTCCGTGGCTATGTACGTAAATCCATTGCCTTAAAGGTATTACAATATTCAATCCTATTCCTTGTAATATATCAGAGCCTTCACGTTCTTGATCATATACTTCAATATTACGAATTGTATGTATTAGGTATCAATCCACCACCTGCTATTTTTGAGGGGTTGTTTAACGAGAGTGATACGAAGATCCACTTATGGATTAATGGCATTTTGATTGTATCGTCGTTTGTAGTATTAATTACGTTCATGAAATCAAAGGCGATTTTATCATATCTTCCACCCAATAACTAGAACACAGCCATAATATCAGTTAAATTAACAAGGGCTAAAGTTGAAACATATTGCTTATATAATCATACATATCTTTGAGAAATAATGACAGAATATAAATGCATGAAAAGATTGGCAATCCTGCCTGTAATGGCTGTGGTACTATTGGGAGTTATGACAGTTGTGCCTCCTGTTAAGACCTTACCGTTAGCGAGTGCGGCTGATACAAATCTCGAAAATGCACATGATGTAAAGCATGAGGCTAAAGCACCAATAGCGACTTCTGGAAATAATGTCTATATCGCGTGGTGGAGCAATAAAACCGGAAATGATGAAATAATGTTTAGAGCCAGTACTGACAATGGGAAGACATTTGGTGACAAAATTAACCTAAGCAATTCTACTGATCGGTCGGTAGACGCAGAAATCGCAGCACAAGGAAGCAGTGTGTATGTAACGTGGTGGGAGGAGGTTCAAAAAGGATCAGAGGAAACTAGACAACCAGTATTCAGGGCGAGCACTGATAACGGAAAGACATTTGGGGATGCATTTGTCCTCACAACCAATAACACTGGCGCCGATACTGGGAACAAGTAAATATATTTAATTTATCCACCCTTTTTTCATTTAAATCCTTTAATTGTCTATGTCTATAACAATTCCATAATACCATGTTGGGATTTGCAGAAGAGTAGTGTAACCGAAGCTCCTAGCCCGATTTTACCTCTAAATATACTTCCGACGGTCTTTTGTTCCGTAAAGCTAACTGAAGGTAATATCCAAACATTCACTCATATTCCCTTGATTGGATCCGAAGTGTTAACAATATGGTTCCCGACGGGCCCGATATAGAATTTGCATGTTTTCAATATTGTTCTTGTAAATATTATAAAATAATATTATGTGAAGTTTGTTACTAATTTAATATAGATACCTTACACATTGCTAAATTGGCGTAGTTGCTTTCCTGTCCTTTCTAAAAAATGATTCTATGAAAATCTAGCATTTATATCGCCAGCAAAGCATCTTTCTATCAACTGATCGCTTAAATAATATTTCAACGGTTGTAATGTAATGAGTAAGGAATCCGAATTATCAAACACAATGTACGACATACTACATGCGATGGGTAAAGACGCTGGTTTCTTGTACGAAACCATAGACACATACATTAAAGATGCACAGAACGCGAACAAACCTGACTTGACAGAGATCTGGCAAATAATCAAGAAAGATAGACTGAAGCATTTACACATGTTAAAAGACGCCTTGGAGAAAGAAATACATGGTTAAAAGATTAGCCCATATTTTTTATATCACATCCTTATATTGAAGAATTGGCTGTTTAGAGGAACGTTCACGCCGACTATTAAAAATATAATGATAGAGAAAAACTTAAAGCTTAGGAGTTCGTTCCTATATCAGAATCTCATTTTAGAACCGATAGCGTCGTGGGTACCGACGTCTGTGAATCAAATTTACTCCTAACCCCTCTGGATTCGCGCTGTTAACAATTTGGATTCCGACGGCGTCAAAAAATAATGTTTCCTCGACAAGTACTGGGTTCAAATCGATCTGCTCTTGTAATTTTTTTCTTCTCGATTTCCATCTGATTATGTGGTATCTTCCCAAAAGTAACATTGTTTTTATCCATGAGGTCTGTGAATATTAGACCTTAGTATTTTATAATAGAATCGGTAATCACATAATTTTCAGAATTAGTCTAGTTTTAAGGAACTTTAGCTTCTACTACGATCTCTTCTTCGTTTAGCAATTGCATTTATGATATCTTTTTCTGTTACAATACCTACAAGCTTCTCATGATTCCCCTTTCTATCAATAATAGGTAATCTGCGAATATTCTTCTTACTCATAATGTCCATAGCTTTAGACAAAGTCATAGCACTGTTACCAGAAATCAAAGGATACGACATAAATTCTCTTATAGATACTTGAGGATAAAATAGTTCCATGGAACCTACTATTTTGACTAAATCTCTTTCAGTTATAATACCAACAGGAATAATTCCTTTGATTGTCTGCTTTACTATAACTAAACATCCAACATTATTATCATACATGCTCTTGCAAACTGACTTGATAGTAGAGCTTACCGTCGATGTAATGACCTTCTTTGTCATAAATTTTGAAATAGGTGACGAAAAGATGTCCATTAAGAATACTTAGTGATTATCTTCATAATATTGTTTGTCTGTCGTAATTAATTTTACCTAGGATTGACCCAAAGTATCAAATAATCTAATTTTGTTTCATTTTGTGTGCCAGAGAAACATTTGGAAAGGAAACTAGGGTCAGTGGTTGTAATGCCAGATTTTTTGATTGACAGAGTTATCAAATTGAAGTCAAAGGAACAATTTATTGCTGAAATAGACAAGAAGGTAAAATTTGGTCGAGGAAGTATTCGGGGTATTCATAGTGTGGAACGCCGCGGAGGGAATGCGGTAAATATTGCGTACTGTTTGGCTAAACTTGGCGTCAAGACTAAATTATTCACAGTCGCAAGTCAGAGTGGAAGGGCACTCTTAGAAAAGATATTTTCTAAGTATGAAGATGTCGCAACTGTTCATGTATCAAGTGGTAGACATGGACTAACAACAGCATTAGAATTTCTTGATACAGAAGGAAAAAAAGCTAATGTGATGTTAAATGATTCTGGTGGTAACGAACGATTTGGTTCTGACCGTATTTCGTCCAAAGAATATTTGGAAATATTGAATAAGGCTGCTGCAGTAGTTGTAGTGAATTGGGGGTAGTAATCCTTTTGGTTCAGAACTGTATGCATATTTAAAAAACCCATTAGAAATAGTGGTGTATCTTTTCTCCAATTATGTTCCGAATGAATATTTAGTCATATCCCGACGTTCTACTGACTGGAGCTTTCCTTTTGCTACCACAATAAGTTACCTTAGCCAAAATTCGAATCAGCTTTTTTAGATAAACCTTAGATAATAGTTATGATTAGATTTTAATTTCATTTTTAATGTTTAACCGAATGGTTCTATGATTGTGTTTGTAACTTCAGGTAAAATTTCACAATATCTTCTACTGAGTATCAAAAATCTTTCACTTTGTTCACATCAGATGATTTTTTATTAATTATGGGATCAGGTTGTTTTGTACCCGGTTCTACTAGATAATATGGCTCATCTTCTGGTCGTAGAGCAGGTGGATAGTATAACATATGCTTCCTCCACAACCCTCTCCCCATAGTCGCCACGTATAGAGAATGACGGTGCCAAATCATTTGACTAATCCACGCATTGGTAATCCTCTATCAAAGCGAAACCGTGACTGATAGAATACGGTAATTCAAAACTATCTCAAAGCCAGATGAGAGCGCATATTAACATATTAAACATTGTGAACTGTCCGGGGCGGAGTCAATACTTTATGGCTACACTGACGTATCATACTGCACTACTTGTGACGACACTCAACCGCCTAGCAACTGCGCACCACGCGAAAAAGTAGAAAGGGTTCAAGATAGTCCATCGGATGTGCTTACTAAAGATTTGGAAGTGAAAGGAGATAAAACTACAAATGATACCAGAATTCCGAAGGACTTCGGACGTTTGGGGATAATGTTATTACAAAAGATGGCTCGACAGATAGTAACAATGACACCAGAATTCCGAAGGACTTTGCGTCGAGAGGAGGTGCCCTTTTAAAAGATGATAGCCAGATTACAACTAATGATGAAAATTCACCAATGTCTCCTAAGTGTCCGGATAAAGGACCGATACCTCCAAACTGTACTATCGATCCTTTCCTAAAATAGATAGATAACAACCTTAGAAATACGACTAAACTACTGGGTGAGTCCTAAGGGTCCACAGAAGATAATGGAGCATTATTATCCATTCCGGTTGATTTGGCCAGTTTCATGGTCAATTACTTTATAGTTTGTTATGGATACGTTAACTAACTGCAGAACTCATAACTGGTGGGTCATCTCCATTAGCATCATCTGGTCCCACCAGTTTTACTTAAACCATTTTACACTTTCTTGTCCATAAATAACCAACGCTGCATCATATGTGCACTAGTTAAGAATTGGAAAAGATTATTATCGTAAACCAAATCATAGTAGGGATATCTCTAAAGATAAGTCGTCATTATGGAACCGCACTGTTAACAACACCAATCCCAACGGGCCCGTTAAGTATTCGGGTTCATAAACTTGTAAAGATGACACAATAAACAAAACGGCCGGCTAAAACATGCAGAAAAGTAAAACTTAAAGCTTCGTTGTCCTCTTTAACATCGAGAACCTCATTTTAGAACCGATATCGTCACGCATCCCTCCGGGCCCGAAAATTCTGTCAAAAATGATTCACAAACCTCCGGACAACATTATAGCGATGATATTGTGACTAATCTACACCGATCGCCGGAGTTTATTTCTTACGTAGAGGAATTAACTCCTTATCAATAAATTCTTGAAAGGCAGGATCAAACCATTTCTCCATTTCTATTTTACTCTTCCATATTTCATTTATCGTTCCTTGCTCAAAAGCACTTTTCATCCATCGCAACAACCCGATCCATTCATTGTCACTTAACACCTTTCTCTTCCGCATATGAAACACATGCGCAAAGGTGAACAAAATATGATACGAGTATGCAACTTCAGACGACCAGTCTGATTCAACTTTACTTACTACTCTTATTAGTTCTGGTCGCTCAAACCCAATAACGGTAATTTCGCGTAATTTTTCATCCAAATCACTGAGAATCTTGGTTTCTATATCTAGAGACAGTCTCCATTTGTTTTCTGGAAAAATACAGAATAACAAACAGTGTAGCAATTATTCCTATCGCTTCTCCGCCGAAATATTCGGCTAACCCAACTTCAGTCATTATTTGGATATTATAAAATATGCATTCATAACTATTTCCGAATCACATTAAATGTTTTGAACTGTTTTTAAAGGTCAAAAATGGTTCACAAGCTAAATATGGACTTGGTGTAGAAACTTTATTAAAAATGAATTTCATGCTCATTTTGAGCGAACGAATGATCAGGAGAACGGAGTTTGTCTTTACAAGATGTAAATATTGCATTGTGT
>VBPX01000015.1:0-512 GCA_005877075.1 Nitrososphaerota archaeon
CCAATCTAGACTTTGTATGTCTCCTGCTGTATTATGACATATGAATCAGATTTATTTTCCCATTCACTAATAATCTAAAAAATAAACTTTAACATATTCGTAAACATTCAAAGTTAATATCAAAAATTAGCAAATATTAAGTGTAGATCTGATGTAAAGGAACTAAAAGTAAAAGAATTAAAAAGAGTAACAGTTTTACCCAGGCTGCATTAGCATAACTATCCATGTGTTAGAGAGTATTTCTACAGGAGAATATGTGATTAAAAACTTTGTACCATTAATTACTTCTGTACTATTTCCATTTTTTCCAGATATGCCATATTTAAAGCTATTTAGGTTTACAAAAGATTCAGCCTTATCTGAGAGAAGAGTATTTGAATCAACTATTTTTTGCCCGTTTCCATCAACATAAATCATTCTTGTACCATCTGAGAGATTCAGAGATTGAAGCATTTTATTAAATATACCAAGATTCAATACACCATTCCATATCCCTACCAAGGATTGATCTT
>VBPX01000015.1:554-8560 GCA_005877075.1 Nitrososphaerota archaeon
CGCTGCTTTTGCTTCGAGTGCTCCTTTGTAGTAATCCCTGAATGCAAAGTTATTTTTAGAGAGGTCTAATTGACGGTGGTAAGGTTCTTCCATATACATATCTCCGTTAGGAAGAAGAAAAGTTATTGCCTCAAAATTGTCACTGAGTTTCAAAATATCGTCTGCTATTTTTCGTTTCTCAATATCGCAGTTGTTGGCTATTTCCATGTAAACTACTGTTGATTTTATCTGCATGCTCAGAATTTCTAACTTCTGGTATCATACTTGTTATCTTCAGAATTGAAGCCGAATCATTAAGATAATTCACTAAATTTATGGATAAAATTTTTAGCAGTGTGTCACTAGTCATTATTTTGTTCATCGAGGGATTAACATTCTTATCGGCATCTTGCGCATTTACAACCATACTTGATGAGAAGGACGAACCTCCAAATCCGAGTATCATAATGGCGACTACCGAGAATAAACTAATTGTGTTTTTTTTCCATCTTCTACAAGCTGCAAGAGAACAACTATATAATTTAAGTTTGATCTAATGACATAAATATCAAAGTTACGTCTGCCACCAGATAATCAATTTCATCAATGAAAAATTGCAGCATTTTTTTGGTATTAGAGATAATAATGTTGTCATTTTAAATACCAACGGCCCAGGAAAATTGTTAACCAGATGGATCGGATACTGCGATCATATGAATTTTCAAGCCGACCTAAATCTTTGTATCCTTTCCTTGCTTATTTCCAAATACCTCTTGTCTATGTCAAAACCTATGCATGAAATTCCTAATCGAAGAGATGCCAGTGCTGTTGAACCTATTCCTATGAATGGGTCTAGAACTACTTTACAGTTTTTGATTCCATGCAATTTGATACACATTTCTGGGAGCTTAGTTGGAAAAGTTGATGGATGCGGTCTCTGCTCTTTATCCCAAATAGTCTCATACGGAATGAACCAAGTGTTACCACGATCTCTTAGATCGTGAGTCGCTCTAATCCAGCGACCAATATTTGTTTTGTCTTGGTAAGGAACTCCGATAGACAGCTTGTCTAATTTGACATTACCCTGTTTAGTAAAATGAAAAATGAATTCTGAACAGTCATTTAGAAATCTATCGCTAACTAGAGGTTTAAAATGACCAACGGCTATGTCTGATGTTATAGTTGGGTAGCTGCCAATATCAGATTTTGGAATTGCTATAGATTTTATCCAAACTATAACGTTTTGTAATATAAAATGTTTTCTCATAACATTTGCAACGTCTAAAGGAATCCATGGATCCGAGGGTTTACTTCCGACGTTAATAAAAAAAGAACCTTTATCAGAAAGAACTTTTTTAACACCTGTGCCCACATCGGATAAGAATCTCAAGTATTCACTTCGAGGTAATGAGTCGTTATATCGATTATATCTCACACCTATATTATATGGAGGGGATGTAACAACTACGTCAATTGTTTTCTCTATTAATTGATTTTCAATTCCACTAATACAATCGCCATGGTATAACATGACAGAGATACCATTTGTCTTTAAGTCAGCAAATTCTACTGGTATATCCTTCCTAATTTTTACCCACCCTCTTTTATCATGAATCCAAAATTAAAGATATAAAGTATCTTTGAATTATATTGAATCGTACAAGATGGTAAAAAAAGGGATCAATAATTTAGTATGGGTTCTCAGATCATTACAAGATCATCTACAGATGATATCATAACAACAGCCTTGTTTTCGCCTAGACTTTTTTTCATCCTGCTTACAACTTCTTCAACAACAGCAGAATTTACTACAGTAGCCACAACTTTTCTAGAATTATACGTTAGCTCAACTGTACCGCTTCCTCTACCTGAAGCAACCCTTTCCTTATCTTTAGTTACCCCTTTTACGTCGTAGATTGTGGCTTCAAGATTCAAATCTTTGAGCGATGAAATGATATCACTTACATTTTCGGATTTTACGAGTACTGCGAGTCTCTTCATGGTCCTCGACTTTTTACCGGGAGTTTCTGCATATGTTACCTCAAAAGGCAAGCTCGTATTGTCTTTAACCATTTCTTAAAGTAGAGATGTGAAGTATAAAAAGATGACGTGTATATTAATGTCAAAATTGATTTAGTGTGCTGGTGTTGATACTGTATTTGATACAAGTTTTTTCTTTGAATATTTTAACATGTAATTTTTTGACAAAATTTAGGAACAATGATAATATTAGCATAGAATTGAAAAGAAATTATTTTAAAGTCAGTAGACGAAACTAAACGTAGAGTCTCTTGTTAGCTATTTAGTCATCCTATAGAAATCGATCTCGATTGACATTGTTCCAATTATTTTACACTTAAAATTGTTAGACATACAATGAAGTACATATAACCGTTGATTCATACCAAAATCTGTCAATATGTTAACCATCAAGAAAAAAAAGCTTGGACAATCCCGATGAAATTCGTTCGTTCGATAAAGGAAAGATCGAGATTGCAAATATTGGAGATATGTTTATTGGTCGTGCGACACTTGAACCTGGATGGAGTTGGGAAAAGTGTGTAAAACCAATAGCAAAAACTAAGAGTTGTGAGGCACCTCATACCGGCTATATGGTATCTGGAAGGATCAAAGTTGTGATGGATGATGGGACAGAAGAAGAGTTTGGACCTGGTGATGTTGCCATTATTCCTCCAGGTCACAATGCTTGGGTTGTTGGTGATGAACCTGTAGGTAACATTGATTTTACTGGATACAAGGACTATGCTAAGAGAAATTAACACAATGAATTATGATTGTGCCCATCTAACCTGATAAATTTAGTTACCATTAGGCATATACAATTATTTATGACTTGGTTCCTCAATTGAATGGAATCATCATTCTCCGTATTCTAACCTTATTTTACTAAAATATTGTATTTTATATCTTGTAACAAAATATTTGGATTTAGATTAGACCAATTTCCTTTCGATGTCTAAGTTTGAAGCTATCTAATTCGCTATATCTGATATATCTGACATAAGCATAATATGTAGAATAGTCCAACAATTGATTATTGACAGATAAGATACTACTTTATGCCGCCGCTGTATCCACTATTATTGCCGGAGTATTACATCTTGCAATTGTTCCAATGTTTTTCAAGCTTATGACAATATATACTATCACATTCTTCGTAGTATCGGGTCTGGCTCAATTCTTCTGGTTCATACCTACTATCAAAATATGGATAATACCGTGGTATTATATTGGTATTGGTGGAACAATAATCTTGATCTTGTTGTGGGTAATTGCGGTACCTGGAAGTGGACATCCTATAGGTAAATTGGATTTACCAATTGAAGTTTCTCAGATCGTTTTCATAATTCTATGTATCATTATAATTAAGAAAAGCAGAGTGGAAATGAAATCATCCAGAGTGGAAAAGTAGACTTTCCATCCTATGGTAAAGTGTTGTCATAGAATGAAATTAGTTGGAAACATTTCTAGATGATTCTACTGTTGACATATGTTTATAAAATTGGCCGGATTATGTTGATATGTCTCATCTGTCCTTCAATGCAAACATCATTTCATTTCAAGTATGGATAAAAAATTTCCCGCAGGATCTTTAAACCATGCTATCTTAGGTTTGCCATGGAAAATACCCTTGTCATCGGTCTTTAGTTCATCTTCACGGTAAATTTGAAAATGTACTCCTAATTGAGTGAGATCATCAACTGTCTTCTCCACATTATCAACTGCAAAATTAAGTATCGTAAAAGTTGCAGGAGTGTGATCAGGTTTAGGGTATACGAATATCTCGTTACCTCCTACAAAATGCAAGCTTAATCCTTCCTCCGATTCTGACACCTCAAGTCCCAAAGTCTGACCGTAAAACTCTTTTGCCTTTTCTAAATCGTTTACTGAAAAACTGGAAAAGGCTTTCGTGTTATTGAAGTTTGTCATATAATGATAATGAAAAATAACTTTAATAAGAGTTATTGCGCGCTTTCGGTAGTAAGTCAAGCAAGAACAAGTCATCATCTTGTTATCAGATGCTGTCGATAATTGATTTTGCACTGCTAATAATTTTTAAATCGAATCATATGTTATTCTACTCTAAACTATGTCCAAAGTTAAAAACAAATGCATACTTTTCCAATTCTATTAATTAATTTCACAAGCACTTTTAGGATTTAGTATCGTCTTGCCATTTCTAGTCTTTTTTGTCGTGTCTTTTAGATTGTTAAAAATGAAATAGAATTCTGAATATCATTTTTGGTGGACTGCCATTAGAGTTGCCGACGATTCTGCACAAGTAAATCAAACAGTAACTACACTAAGTTATGATTTTACCTTTCTTAATTATAAAACAGCTTCAGATTTACCAAATTTTCTGATCAAGATAGGAAAATCTGTTTTGGTTATATATAATGGTGCTGACATTGTTGGTAATTCAGGGTAATTCACGGATTGCCTTATCCCGAAGCAAGGACTAACTTCTGGTAGCCAATGGATTTATGCGCTATGTCTAGATTTCTGAATTGTAGCTGGAACGGTTCAGTCCTGAAGGTTACTTACCAATATTGTCTGTGGATTTGATCTTTGCAATTCATAACATGTAGGACAAATCATACTTTCAAACCAGTACTTTATTGAGCTAGTTTTCTTTTCGCACAACTCACATCGTACAAGGTTAAACATTTCTTGATTATATTAGATATCATCTTATATAAAACTTTACTAGTAGATTTAGATTTGATATCAATACAATAAAAAGAACTAGATAAACCATCATTTGTATACTATGGGCGTTTATTTTTGTATTAATAGGGTCTCTCGAGCCATTGCATCCTATATTACTCAAGAATGCTAAAAGCAAAATATTGATCCCACGATTGTCTGAATGAATTTCTCTGGCATTGTCATAATAATCTCATTTGCTGCTTTCCAGCCGGTATAATGACATGGAATGATATATTGCGGATCTTGCCTTTTTAGTTCAGCTATTGTAAACGAAATCAATTCTTCATATCCCTCACCTGATAGATGAAATCCTCCAATAACAGAATATATTTTCTTGATACCAGTAATTTCCTTTGCATAATTTATAGTGTTTATTATTCCAGCATGGCCGCAACCAGACAGAATAATTAGGCCCTTACCCTTTACGTTCATTATTAATGCTTGATCATCTTTGACTAAAGGATCTGGTATTAAATCAAATTCGTTTTTTTCTTCTTTATATTGTAATGGAAATCCTTTTTCAAATTCAGTAATTCTAGGAATTTGTCCAGTAATCATCACTCTATTATTGTCCATGAGCCTTTCATTCCTAGGAAGAAAAGTTATTTTGTCTATTTTTCTTATTATCCCACCAGCCTGCAGTATTTCTTGCTCATTTAAGAAGTCCATTCTTGCTTTATTACCATTTGGAAATACAAGCCAACGTCTTAGAAAAGCATCAGGGTGTACTACGATTTCTATTGGCTTTTTTATTCTTTGTAACGTACTAATTAGTCCGGAAATATGGTCAAAATGTCCATGGCTTAATATTATTGTCTCAATATCTTGTAGAGTAATCCCTAACACATCTGAGTTATAAATAATGCCATCTTTACTGACTCCTGTATCAAAAAGAAATTTGTTAGTCTTTATCTTGTTACCATAAAAGTATGATATTTCTAGTAATGCTGAAAATCCATGTTCGGCTATCGGGGATTTGGCAATCATCTGTCCACTTACCATCGGTGGGCGTTTTACTATGGATGAACTAGGCAGTAATCTATCAGTAATATTGTCTACCAGAATAGTTATTTTTACGCTATCAATTTCTTGGAAATTCATCAATTATTGATTTAACAGTAAATCAATTTAATTAATGTAGTTGATTGGCTGATTCCATTATTGACAAAAGATAATAGTAAAAATTTAAAGAGTTGACGTGTCTACCTTTTGTATTGAGTAAACACAGAGTGCAAGAACTGATTTCAAAAGTATTCATTACAATAATAATCTGTCTAGTCCTACTATTGACACAAGTGACATTTAACAGTCTCTCAAAATCCTTCGCACAATCGGGAAATGGAGATGCACATCATACATTGTTAATAAGGCCTGTCCAATTTGGACCGTTGTCCGAACTTTCCTCGTCTCAAAAAGCAGCTTCAACAACAAAAGCGTGTACAATTACTCCAACTTCCACCAGATTAAATGGAACACCACAGCAGATCGAGGGACCATACTTTGTAGACGACATGCCAAATCGTTCCGATATCAGATCAGATACTTCTGATGGTTCAGTACAAGAAGGCATTCCTTTGCGTCTAATAATTCATGTATATGATGTTAATGATGGTTCTTGTGTTCCTCTTAGAGGTGCAAAAGTAGACATTTGGCATACAGATTCTCAAGGAATTTATTCAGGAGTTAAAGCCATGGGGACTTTAAAAAAGAACTTCCTTCGAGGATCCCAAATTACAGACGATGAGGGGGCCGTTGAATTTTCTACAATATATCCAGGATGGTATGAGGGAAGAGCCATACATATCCATGACAAGGTTCGTATGTTTAATGGAACAGAGACTGCCTTGGAGTGGACAAGCCAGCTTTACTTTAACAATTCCATGAATCAACAAGTACACAAACAAGCGCCATACAGTAATCACGGTCCTCCCCAAACGACAAATGAAGAGGATGTTGTTTATAGTGGAGCCTCAGCTGATGGACTAATCCAAAAAGATAGTGGAGAAAAGCTGATTGTCAATTTGACTAATAACAACTCTGGCTATGTTGGAGAATTCAACATTGTACTAAATGTAGAATAGGATGGGCGACGTCAAAGACATGTCTCAATTTAAAGGCTTTAATGATCTTGAAAACTATTTATTTCAAATTTGTATGTGTTCGGTATTATAGCAGGGCGAATTTATGATGAATTTGAAGCTAGATATGGTAACCGATTTGAAAATCGGGAAAGAACATATCAAAGACTTAATTAATTTAATTCCTACAAAACATTATTTTGTTTGTCATGAGGTTTTAGGCGTTCATATTGCATTCTAAATAATTCTATAACTCCTCTGACATCTTCTTCACCATTAATCCCCTTGCTTACCCAGCCTGATTGAGGGAGAGTATGATGTGGAGAAGCACGTCCTTCTTCAATAAGCTTATTTCTAATTTGCATTGGAAATGGCAAGTCGGCTAATGTATCATCATGTACATGTCCCATCTCTCTATTTCCTATACGAAACTCGAGACCACCAAATCGATGTATGCCCGAAGTTACTCCGTCCCATTTCATTAATTCTTCTTGAATGTTATCAATTATCTTTTATCGTTCCTCCAATGGGACTGAATTCAGTTTTTATTGTGTATTAGAGTTCTCAATGCAAAACACAATGTCAATCATTAGCATATTTATACTTCATACACTTTCTTCAATGCACTAATGTCAAGCTTGCGCATCTGTAGCAATGCTTTCATAACACTTTCGGATTTCTTCCGATCCTTGTCTTGCAACATTTTTATCAAAACAGTAGGAACAACTTGCCACGACACTCCATATCTGTCCTTGAGCCATCCACATTGCTGCGCCTTCTCATCCCCAGCTTCGGAAAGTTTTTCCCAGTAATAATCAACTTCTTCTTGTGTTTCACAATAGATTTGAAAGGAAATGGCTTCATTGAATTTGAAAATTGGTCCACCATTCAGGGCTAAAAATTTTTGTCCCTCGATCTCAAAATCCACGGTCATTACAGTTCCTTCTTCTTTTCCATGAATTTCGTGTCCTTCTTTTCCGTAGCGAGTAACGTTACCAATCTCCGAATTTTTAAAAATAGATGTATAAAACGATGTTGCCTCCTCGGCATTGTTGTCAAACCACAAACATGGACTAATTTTTTGCATTTAAAGTTATGATCTATTAATTGCTATAAATACATGTTTGTATTAGTCATTAGTCCAACATGCTATAAATAATAGGCTTACGCATAGATTTTGTTTGGAAAACATACTGTTGTCAAATAGCAGGGCATATT
>VBPX01000019.1 GCA_005877075.1 Nitrososphaerota archaeon
GATCAAAAATATGGGAATTTAAAACAGGTGACAAAATTTGGTCATCCCCGTCCACCAGTGAAAATGAAAAGATGTTATTTTTTGGTGGTTTAGACTCATATATTTATGGTATAAACTCCTACACGGGTAAACAGGAATGGAAGTTTCCTACAATGGGGAGTATTGATTCTTCTCCATGTTTGGCCAATGGCATGTTATTTGTTGGTTCTAGGGACGGTATTCTATATTGTTTTGAGCAGTATAGAGATCCTACATAGATTTGCTAAAGTATGAAAATATTTTGATACTGAAGAGATTCAAAATCAAATTCTTTTTTAATTATTCTTGTTACTCGGAATTAACTTGAATATTGTTCCCTCATGCTTATAGTTGCTTAAAACGTATAGGTTATCATCAGGACCTGTTTCAAGATCTGTTATCACGCCAAAATTGTTACCAAAAATTACGCCACCTGTTTCATTATTGGTCTCGGCTACTTTATCCTGTAAAGGACCAGAAAGGACTAAATGTGTCCTTGTCTTGTCTAGTTCAAAATTGAAAATAGTGCCGTTTTTCACACTGCCTACAAAAAGGGTGTCTTTATAATTTGTTCCAAGATTGTCTGAATCAAAAAAAAGAATTGAAGTTGGAGCCACAGTATCTCGCCATACAAATTCTGGATCCCTATAGACACCCTTTCCTCCAAAGTCCTCCAAATTTTCTCTATTAAATCCTGGTGTCATATTAGATAAACCAATTATTTCTCTCCATCCACTATTAAATCCTGGTAAAACAAGATTAATCTCGTCATCAGTACTTCTACCGTTTTCCGAATCCCAGAGATTCCCTGTTAAGGGATCAAAACCAATGCCAAAACTATTTCGTATCCCATATGAGTAGTACTTATTTAATGGATCCTCGTTTCCAAGTATCCCTTTCTTATCCACAACCCCGCCATCAAATGTTATTCTAAGTACTCCACCCCTACCGTCTGGAGGAGGACCATTTTTCTTATTTTGAGTTTTAGTAATAAAAGTTTCATTTTGTGCATAATTTAGGTTACCAATTACAAGGTACACACTTTGTTTGTCAGGACCTATCTTTAAGACTCCTCCATTGTGAGAAGGCCCAGGTATTGTAGGCAGATCTAAAAGTAATTTTGGATTTATCAACTTACCATTGTCATATTCATATCTGTAGAGACGATTTCCCAAAACTTTACCTCCATCGACATCCTCGGTTTCAGTATAATACAAGAATACATATTTTGGTTTATCTGAAACTGCAATGCCCAACAAACCTCTTTCACTTATATTAGCTACATTGACATCCAGAACAGTTCCACTAACCGTACCATTTTTAATTTCCTTAACTTTTCCAGTATTTTTTTCTATTATCAGGATGTCGTCAGGGCCTAGAAAACTCATGCCAGTTGGAAACTTGAAGCCGTGAGAATATACTTGAAGATGTAAATTTGTATTATTTACTTGAGGCAATTCTGAATATTTGCCAGTTTGAGCAAATACACAGATATTCTGGCCAATTAGTAATAAAAATATAGAGCTAACCAAAATTGAGATAGCGATCTTACGATTGTTCTTCACATATGTATTTAGCAAATTGAGATTACTTTAATCAACCTATTTAAATTTCTTATTAACTTTCAATATAGAGATAGACTGATTTACTAAAGATAAAAGTTACATTCAATGGAAAGCATAAGTTTAACGCTTAAATGATTGGTCTTCGGTTCGGCTTCCATTTACATGTGATCATGAAAAGTCATACTCGGGTAGAATATTTGAGATAAGAGTATATTTATTTGAGATTTTGTCCATTTCGATTAGTCAAATGCAAGTTATAAGCATATGATCAACTAAAGTTATTACCATCTTTTACAAAGTGCTTTTATAATCTCATCAAGTTGAACGAGTTCAAAATATTTTTAATCCAATGGTAAATTAAAATAAATTAAATTTAATGTACACTGTAACGCGGTTTACTCAAGTTACGTATGCCACTTTATTCTATATTCAGATAGAATTAGAAGTGTTATTATTGAATTCATACGTGATATTTTTAGTAACTTTCTTATTTAATTAGGGTATTATAGAATTTTAAAAAATTCATATTAATAATCTATTTTATCTTTCATATATGAATACTAGAATCAACTTTAAAGTTCTATTACTAATCGGAGGCTTCTTAATATCAAGTATAGTATGGAATCCAGTATTGGCGCAAATCGCCCCTACTGGAGGACCTTCTATAAAAATAAACAAACCACTTGATTCTTCTGCTGTACCGGCCGGCCAATTGACTATTTATGGTATATCGTCAGATAATGATACCACAAACTGTATGGTTTATGCTGATTGGAACGATCTTAAACCAATGCAGAACGTTACTCCTCATGGTCCTAAAGGAAATTCAGATTATTCAAATTGGACTTTTACATATTCATCAAGTTATCATAACATAGTTGGAGGTCCTAATGAACTTACATCCAAAATAACCTGTCTTGATCAAAGCGAACATGCAACGTCAAAATCCTATTCGATTAATGTTACTGGGACAGCAGGTGGAAATGAAACCTCAGGTAGTAACGTTCAGCAATCTAATGAGAATACAGCTCAGCATGATGCCAATATAATGCCAATAAAGAATAAAGACAGTAACGTTCAGCAATCTAATGAGAATACAGCTCAGCATGATGCCAATATAATGCCAGTAAAGAATAAAGACAGTAACGTTCAGCAATCTAATGAGAATACAGCTCAGCATGATGCCAATATAATGCCAGTAAAGAATAAAGACAATAATGGCACTCACAAGATTCTTCCTCTATATTCAGAATCTAATGATGCATCAATTCATCCTATTGCTTCTGAAGATACTGCTAATACCAAAGAAGTAACTAGTACCGACACCAACGAATCTCAAGATACTGCTAATACCAAAGAAGTAACTAGTACCGACACTACTACCGCCTTTGATACTAATGATTCAAACCAAATAACTAGTACCGACAGCTTCGGATCTCAAAGTACTGATAGCACAGATAAATCACTCAATACCGATACAAACGCATATCAACCACTTGAGTCATGGGATGAAAATTCAGGATTAATTGGTAATGATGACAATACAAAAAACAATAATACATATTCTGACAATTCCCTACCTAAATACTATCATCACAATGGTAACGCAATATTCGAACTTAATTTCAAAAAATTGGATGAAGGCATTAAAAATAAACTAGAAGATAGGATGCAAAAATTAAAAGAACGAGTTACAGAACGAATGAGTTTGTTCGACTTGATTGATTAACTTAGAAAATAAATCGGTTCCAAATGTCATGTAATGAGTCTGATAGTTGTTCAAAATTAGTTCAGAACTATGAAATGAATTCAGTAAAAACGAAAGTTCTTTGTAGAAATCAAAAAAGTTATCGTATAGAATTATTCTACATCCCCTCATCTTTGCTTTTTTTTCGTAATCTCCTTGTTTCAAGTCAGCATACGATTATTTCAAATAATGTATTATTTTCTCTATTCAATACTGGTATGTTGATTTCACTAAATCTCAATTCCAATTACAACTAAGTTGTATCCAAAGTCTGACAGATTTGCATTGGTAATAGCCGATGGATTTCTCTCCATAATGAATGACACAAGCTCAATACGGGTTAATATATTCAATTTTACCTTTTACCCTACTCGGTCTGCCCAAGTTCGCCGAGAGCTTTACAAGAGCGATAGATTATAGAGATATCGATATGCCGGTTTAGGATTTAATATTAATCCCAAAATCATAGATATTCGATCAAATTACTGATTCTATTATATCTAAAATAAACTGGTAACAATAGTTATTGCAGGGGATTACTTGAAGAGAATTTAGAAATTGAATTGATTTCACAGCGCAATAATCAACTTAAACTCAAAATTGTTAAATCACTTTTACTCTTAGTAACATACTACATTAATAATTTCAATATATTTTTATTTGAATTGAGAACACATGTGGAGAATGTTTCAATTTAAATAGGATGTGTTGACTTGGATAATATTATACCTTACATTCACTTTGCCACAATCGACAATGTTCGCGTAAGATACATAGATATAGTTAAAAATCAAAAATTTTTTCCACTTCTTCTTATTCATGGTCTGGGAGGTTCAATAGAAAGTTGGACCAATAATATTAAAGTTTTATCCACTAAATTCAGAATAATTGCGTTGGACCTCCCTGGTTTTGGATTGAGCGATAAACCTAATGTTAGTTTTACTATTAGTTTTTACGTGAATTTTGTAGAAAGATTCATCAAAAAATTAGGTATAACTCACCTTTTCATAATTGGCTCATCATTAGGCGGTCATATTGCTGTAGAGTTTGCTCTTAACAACAGGAAAATAGTTGATAAACTTGTTCTCATAAGTCCAGCCGGGTCCATGCCAAAGTCATTCAAAGGAACTCCTGCACTTAAAAGGTATATCAAGATAATTCAGGCCAAATCCTCTCATGATGTAAACAGAATATTAACCTCAATTGATAACTCCATGATTGATGATTCTTATGCCAAGATTATATACAAAAGATTGTCATTGCCGGGCGCAAAGAATGCATTTATCTCCGCATTGAAAGGTAGTACTCACGCTCCACGATACAACAACAAACTTGATAAAATTAATGCAAATATGTTACTTATTTGGGGGAAAGAAGATAAAATGATCCCAGTAAAATTTATTCGCCCTTTCATGGAACAAGGTAACTCTAGAATCATTATAATTGAAAACTGTGGGCACAGGCCTCATGTAGAAAATCCGAAACTGTTTAATAAAATAGCAAAAGATTTCTTTATTGAGTAATTGCAGATCTAATTTACATAATAATCTTTGATAAGATCATATGATCCTTACACTATGTGATTTTATCAGTAGAAAAAAAAATACTCGATTAGATAAAATTTATAGTGTCTTTTCTAAGTGAGGATATGCTGACAATACTTATAATAATTAAATTAGATAAGATTTTGTGAATTATTATTTAATAATAATATTCCTAGTATCGACTTTCTTACTTTTCTATATATTTAATTCTAATATATACGGGTATGAAGTATCTAAAGTAAATTACATGAATGAATTCAAAAACGTTGGATTCTTTCCAATTAAAAATAAAATATTGCCACAATTTGAAGAAGTAACTAATACGGAATCAAATAGTCAAACGAAACCTCAAACGAAACCGCAGGTAGATATCCAAACAAATGATACTCATAAATTACCTAATTCTACTAAATCTGTATCTACTCCATCCTTAGGATTAAAAATTTTGTCACCTGTGAGTGGAAAGGAAATTCCCGTCGGAAATCTTACTATTTTTGGTATTTCAACAGATAACGAAAAATCAAACTGCAGTGTATCAGTAGATTGGAACAATCAAAAGCCATTCCAAAAAGCTACAGCAGCCGGACCATATGGAAATGATGACTATTCCTCATGGACATTTACATATTCTCCTTCATTTCATATAATTGAAAATGGAATAAATGATCTCACTTCTAAACTTGAATGTCAAGAAAATTCCAAAGTAATCACAAAATGGCATAGTATAAACGTAACAGGAGTTATCACGAATGATAGTTTACCTATTTCGACGACCTCAATTGATTATGATCCTCTTAGAATTTTACCGCAATTAAATACTCTATCCACAAAACCATCCGCAAATATTTCTAGTATAGTTAAAAATGAAACGACAATTCTTCCTTCTACACCAGTTCAACCTTTGACAAAACTTGCCACGACTTTAGTATTATCCAAGGATCAAATATCCCCAGGAGATACTCAAAACATTACAGTAAAGATATCTGATTCAAAAACTCTACAATATGTTGGGGGAGCAAATGTTGATATCAAAGTCATGCAAGGATCGGCCATATTAAACCAATACAATGGAACCGCAGATACGTCTGGTGCATATTCACATTCCTGGAATATTGGTTCGGATACTCCATCAGGTAAATATGATGTAATGGTATCTGCATCTGCCAGTGGTTATGAACCGGCATCACAAACGGGAAGTTT
The DNA here is from genome assembly GCA_005877075.1 of Nitrososphaerota archaeon. Lineage (GTDB taxonomy): Archaea > Thermoproteota > Nitrososphaeria > Nitrososphaerales > Nitrososphaeraceae > TA-21. The sequence continues at coordinate 6,075 of VBPX01000019.1, forward strand.
TGAGATTCAAAGACAATTGTTGGTTGAAGCAAGCTTTTTAAAAGATCTTGTTGTACCTGGTGACAACCAAACTATTGATGTAAAAGTTATGGATGCAAATACTAAACAAGTAGTTTCTGGCGCAAATGTTTTGGGAAAAATTGGAGGAAACAAGTTTTCATCAAATACAGATGATAACGGGGCAATCTCTTACTCATGGGATACATCGCCTACAAGTGGTGGAAATAGTTATCAAATAACTTTAGATGTCTCAGATAAGGGCTATCCCAAGGTGATGAAAACAGTATCCTTTAAAATGGATAGACCTCAAAATCTATTAGAACCACCAATTAGTAATGAAGAAAATAATATAGTTAGTGTCAATAGTAAAGACTTGAATAATAATTTACAGGATCAAAATAAATTCGAGGCATGCTCAAGCATGCTCTCTAATTTTGGTTGTAGCAATGATGTTAATGATAAACCTAAACTTAATCTTAACAGTGATGATAAGCCCAGTATCAACAGTGATGATAAGCAGAATGTTACTGACAATAGAATTGAAAATATTGAGCATCAGAACAATGAAAATGATAATAATGCTTACGATTTTCTAGCATCGATAACTAAATAAATTAATCGAGTAGAAATTCTCATTCATGTCTCAACAATATGTTGAGCTTGATTATTTTCTAATAGAACGTCAATAGCTCTCTCCTTGGTTTAGCCAATAATTATATCAAAAAGATTGAATGTACAGTTCCAATCCTTAACATTTGTAAATTATGTAAAGGTTGAGTTATCTGTTTATGACGAAAATTGAATCTTTAATAGTTATTGGTTATCAAACCAACTCGACAGAAAACTACGACAAATATATTTCTGAATTTGAAAATTCATTAAAGACGGAAATTTCACTTTAGAATGGGGGTCTAGAGGCAATAAAGATGGTGAATTTGAAAGTCCCGCAGGAATTGCTATAGATTCATCAGATACTGTCTACGTAATTGATGATACAGGAAGGATACAAAAATTCACAAGTGATGGTAAGTTCATTGCAAGTTGGGGAAGCAATGGAAATGGTGATGGACAATTTTCAAAGTCTGAAGGTCTTGATGTAGATCCAGACAGTTATGTATATGTAGCAGATACAGCTAATCATCGTATTCAAGTGTTTGCATTATCAAATTCTAGCACTACTCTGGCTAAATAGAGTACTTACAAGTAGAACAATACTTAAATTAGTAATTACCATAAGATAGAGTTTAATCAATTAATGCAAGATTAGTAAGACTAATTTGCAAGATAGTAACAGTTGAATATACTTCAACTGGTTTCAGAAATTGCAAAATTAAGGCGTGAATTTTGGCTGTAAAAGAAAAACGGCATATATTTTTTTCATTAGTAATGGTGTTGACCAGGAATATGTTGGAATAAAGACAAGTAATCGCTATCATGATCCTTTGAATATTTTTTCCGCAATTAAGTTCGAATAGATCTAGTGTATTTTTCAATAGTCGGCTTATGCTGAGGATACATTTTTGTAAGTGCTTCTCTATTGCCTATTTTCCAATCTCTATAATCAAATCCTGGAGAGACAGTGCAACCAACCAATGAATAAGATTTGTTCTTATTGATAGATGCTGCAAACCAACAACCTGACTTTACAGCAACCTGAAAACTCTCTCCATCATCAAAATTTGGTCCCAATACGACCTCATTTAACCTTCCTTTAGGATCTAGTACATGTAGTGTTAAACTGCTACCAGAGTAAAAATGCCAGATCTCATCTGACTTCAATATGTGAAACGATGAAAACTGGTTTCCTGTTAATAAATAATAGATGGCAGTACATGCATAACGCACTCCATCATATTATAATAGATCAAAAGTTTTATCAGATGTATAGGTATTGACAAAATATCCACCTTCTGGGTGTTCTTTAAGGTTCAGTCTTTTAATCCAAAATTTGGCTACCTTATTCAAGATAGGCAATGGATGCAATACCCTAACTTATTTTTGAGTATGTTGGATTTTTTTGACTAATATCCAATCTGGGTCAACTACAATACAATTAGACCAATTGATTGAAATAATTAACACAACTTGATATCTCATAAGTAGAATAAATCAACTAGATACTGATTGGAACAGAATATTGTTGTTACAAGAATCTTCCTTATGGTTACCAATTTGGACGAGTAAATTGTAAATTTATCACAATCAAAGTTCTATTTTTTTTAATGTTATTGTATTTAAATTAGTTGTAATATTTTTCTGCATAATTATCTATATCTTTATTCCGAAATAACCTGACTATAATGACTACACTTAATGTTCGTATTTCTTGGCTCATATGTTTAGATTGAAACGATAAAGACATTCATAAAGGAAAATAATATATAACTTCGCTGTAGAATAATTGTTATATATGGTAGTAGCGGCGAAAATATTACTTTTGATGTTTACGTTAATAATTTCTGCTACATTAACTCAGATTAGTCTTGTAAATGGAGCAACGGAAACCAATCCAAGCACCAGTGAAACATCAACTAAAAGTAAAGATATATTTGCGCTATTACAACTTGAAAAAGATGTAGGAAAGTATGAAGGTTCTTTAAAGGAGTTACATTCTGGTTATAAGAGCCCATTTGATCTATTGGGTGCGGTAAATAATGAAGAAAAATTCAAACCACAATCTGGAAGTATACTTCCAGAATATAATGAACCGCCAAATGGTAACGATAAATAGATGTATTTTTGCTAGATAGTATAACATAGAATTTTTATTTGCAGTTAAATTTGTCGTACTGTGGAAATATCTGAGATGATTATTGTAGGATGAGGAAATTTAGTTCTTGTATTTATCGAATGTTTGATAAATTTCATTTAATGTACAAGATTTCATTTTCTGTTATTCTTTAATCTATTTATAGAGCGGCTATTTATCAGCCACATTTCTAGTCGGAAATTGCAAATAAATTCAAAAATGAATCACCCTTCCATCGTAAAATTCAACTGGGATTATTAACTATCTAATTTCTACGTTGATATCTCTTATTTTTACTGTATTTTTTAATAGAGTGATATTGCAGAAATTATTTATTACTTCAAAATAGTTAAAAATCGTTAGGCAACTTGTTTAGTCCCATATTTCGAAAAATAGGTTATGTTATTGGATTTTCAATGATATTTTTAGTTTTTTCATCAAATTTGACGATGAATAATCAAAATTATCTTTTGGCTAAACCTTATGTAAATCATGTTTCTGTTAATGAATTAGAAGATAGGCATTCGATGATACCTACCACACATAAAATGGAGCATGATTTTGGAATACCATCATTTACGTCTGATCCTACCTTAGATAAAATGAAGGAAAAGTTAGCTTATGGTGTCCTGAATCAATATGAAAAAGCTAAGTTAGCCGATCGAATAGAGAAATTAAAGAATAGATTAGAAAGAACTCTCCCGGAAAACCAAAAAGAAGATAAATCATTCTCAGAAAACGAACAAAAAAAACTTGAAGTGACGGACAATGGCGATCATAATGGTGGTGATGAAAATCATGGTAAAGATGAGAACAATGATCAAGTAAATACCAATAGAAAAATCCAAGAGTTATCTGATAACACTAAACACGACAGCAAAGATAAAAAAGAAGATGATAAGACAGATGCCAAAGATAATGGTGATAATAATGATTATAATTACAACAATGATCAAGTAAATACCAATAGAAAAATCCAAGAGTTATCTGATAACACTAAACACGACAGCAAAGATAAAGAGGATCATAAAAAAGACACTAAAGATGAAATAAATGCATTTAAGATAATTCAGAAAAGGTTATCTGATAACAGCAAACACGATGGTAACGATATAAAAGATGATGATAAGAAAGATGCCAAAGATAATGGTGATAATAATGATAATAACAACAATAACGATGAAATAACTTACGATCATCATAACTATAAATTTGCAGGTGAGGGTGATAAGAGTGGGAAAAACTTTAATTTTGCTGCAGTGGGTGATTTTGGATGTTCAAAAAATTCAAAAAATACTGTCAATAACATGGAAGGTAGAAAGCCTGAACTAGTGTTACCATTGGGAGACCTTTCGTATATTAAAAGTGCCAATTGTTGGTTTGATACTATTTCACCACTCAAAGATAAATTGAAAGTGACACTGGGATTTCATGATGTTAATGATGGAGAATCAAAATTGAATCAGTATAAGGAATCTTTTGGATTGGACAAACTATACTATTCTTTTGATTACAGACACGTACATTTTATTACCATGGATTCAGAATCTCAGTTTGATAAAAGTTCTGAGCAGTACAATTTTGTAAAACAAGAATTGGAAAAAGCTTCTAAAGACAAAGATTGTAATTGGATAATAGTAACTAGCTATGGCCCATTTTACACCTCACCAACGACACACAAGGCTGAAAAATCATTAAGGGATCTTTATCATCCACTGTTCGAGAAATATGGTGTTGATTTAGTATTACAGGCACATAACCACAACTATCAAAGAACTTATCCAATTACATATAATCCTGATGAGAGTTCAAAACCAATCATAGCAAACGACTTAACAACAGGATATACCAGTCAAAAAGGTGGAACTATCTTTGCAATAGTTGGGACAGGGGGTGAAAGTTTCTATGCATTGAATGGTCAGGATCCTTCAGTGGCTAAACAATTTGGTGGCAAATTTGGATTTCTAAACATAGACATTAGTAATGGCAATCCTCACACTAAGCTGACTGGAACTTTTTATGATAATAAGGGTGGCGACATAAAGGACAACTTTACAATTGAAAAAGAAATAAAAAGTAACACATCATAAGACTTAAGAACTTGATGTAATGTTTGCAACGTTACTGGTTGATAAAACTAACTTTTTGCTATTCAATAATGTATCAGAGAGGGACTAATTGTTCAAAAGTATAATTCCTAACCTTTCTTAGAGATTATATGTTAGTCTCTCCTGACATATAAAAAAATAATAATTTTTTATTTGTTGACCTTATCGAACCTCTGTGAAACATCTTGCCAGTTAATCACATTCCACCAAGCAGAGATGTAGTCAGGTCTTTTGTTCTGATACTTGAGATAATAGGCGTGTTCCCACACATCACACCCTAAAAGTGGTATCAAACCCTCTGTTCGTGGACTCGTCTGATTTGGCATTGCTTTATATTCAACTTTTTTAGTTGATGGATTATATACAAGCCATCCCCATCCACTACCCTGAATTAACACGGTAGTAGAAGAGAATTTTTCTTTAAAAGCCGAAAAACTTCCAAATGCGGCATTGATTGCATCAGCAACAGAACCACTAGGTTCTCCGCCGCCATTTGATTTCATATTGTTCCAAAATATTCGATGGTTGTCAAATCCACCACCGTTAAAGTTGATAGCACTCTTTTGATCCGCTGGTACTTTATCAAGATTAGATAATATTTCTACAATATCCTTTTCGTGGATATCAGCTGGACATTTTTCAAGAGCTGCATTGAGTTTATCTGTATATGTTTGATGATGTTTAGTATGATGTATTTCCATAGTTCTTGCGTCAATATGTGGTTCTAATGCATCGTAACCATATGGTAACGGGGGTAATTCATATTTTCCCATATGTTTATTTTTTATTTCTAACTATTAACTCTTACGTTATGATGATTATTTGCACAACTATTTAGATAATAGAGTAAGAAAATACAAAATTTAAAAAAGTTACAGTATGTCAATATCCTCTAGTTAGTACGACGGCTGAAGGATCCGCAAAATTAAAGGTAAAAGAATGAAAAATCGAGTTCAAGATAAATATTAAAGGGATTCCAAATGCAAAAGGAGTAAACATCAATTTAGGAAAGGAAAATGAAAAGGTCAGGTAGTCGTAAACTTGTTGGGCGACAATAGTTATAAAGATTATTCAAATGGCGTTTACATATGGAACAATACGAGACATGAGTCTAACTGGGTCCATGAAAGGAAAAGCTCTGACAGATCTAGTCTCTGCCATAAATAGTAGAAATACCTAAGTAAGCATTCAAACAGACAAGTATCCAGATGGAGAAGTTAGAGGACAGATAGAGATCTCTGGTTCCAATAGCACTACATCAACTGGTAGCAGCGAAGCCAGCAATATAACCTAGAATAATCAATGATCTATTTGATTAAAATTAAAATTATTATTTTATTTTTTGTATATTTATCTGCGATCGCCAGATCTAGTTATTGGAATCCTGAATAGCGGCATCTTCAGATGGTGGAGGCGGTGGTATGGGTTCCTCTGACGATTGATTTTTTTCTGCTAAAGACCTACTCAAAGAAGCAAAGGAGGTTTCATTATCAAAAGATGTAGAATTATCTTCTGAATTATCCGACAGTGAATTGTTTAACAATGAATTGTTAGATTGCGAGGATGATATTAATGCAAATGACGGGATCAAAACAACGGCTAATGTAATTAATAATATGCAGAAATTCATTTGCACGTATTTCATTAATTAATCATTAATGATATGTCAAATTGCAAATATAAAGTAGACTATTTGCGATTCTATTTGATCTTATATGCAGAATTGAGTCATGGTCCCAGGTTTCACTATATTAATTCATGTCCTTTATGGGACTCGTGAGAATTGACTCGTGATACTAGTAGGGTTCAATTACAATCAGATATCATTGTGTGATTTTTTGCATAAAAACTGATTGCTAGTTAATGTAATTTTATAATTGGTCGGTGCATTTGAATTTGGAGGCGCGCACCAACCAACATGAGTTCTCACCCAACAAAGAGGGATTAGGTGATAATATTTAAAATGGACAATATTTTATTTAAGGGTTTGATTTTTTGTGTCATTATTTTAACCAATTTTAGACGCCTAAGTTTCTAACCATTTAAATGATAAAATACATCATTTTAGACTTTGTTGCTATTGTAAATCAAGTAAAGTTTATTAAATCATAGCTCAGAAAGGTCCCATACAAGTATTCGGTACCTTGGAAATGGCTAAGGTATCGTGAAATTTACTACTTGATTTGCGGTTCCTTGTACTAGAAACAACACATGGCAAACAAATGCAAATATTTGCTATATAAAATTTACCTGACACCCTAACAAAATATCTAATATTTTTATTTCATATTGTCCAATGATCTAATGGGAAAACATTATTGAAAGCAGGGCAAGTTACCATACCTAAAAATATCCTTAGATACAAAAAATCTACAGATAATAACGTTTGCCATGCTTAAGCTAGACAGATTATGTAATTGGACATTTAGTGCGCCAGGTTACGTTCGGCTTTTAAGTAACGAATGGTTTATCATCAAGAATAGCTTTACTGAAGGTACCTATGTCTTCTGAGTATGTAATTAAGAAAGGGCCAAAAGAACAAGAGGCCAAAATATTCTCGGGAAAAGAAGAAGTTGGTAAAATAAAAAAAGGCGAAGGGTTGAGTTTTAGGCTAATAAGTCACAAAGATGGACTAGAGTGGGTGCTTACTAATAAGGTACATGGTGAGCGACGCCCATTCTCTTTCGCTGTGAAAAATGCCAAACAAAACACATTGTGTATTACTGAACACCAAGGGGAAGAAATATTTGTCGTCCGTGACCAATTATTCAAACATAATGGAAAATTTTACATGCTGGCAAATCATCCTGAGGGAAAGTCCTGGACAGAACATGTAAATAGCTCAATCAAGTACATCTCTAGACTAGATAACTTTCCGTATCACGATCTTTCAGAAGTAGACCATGAGCATTACACTTTACGACACAAGATAAAGAGATTTCGCGGTATAGCGGTAGGAGAAGCTTCAGGTTTAGGAATAGAGGATAGGGGACACCGCGTACGCCTAGATGGGGAGTTAGATGACGTAGGGCTATTCATCGCTGCAATTTCTTATTTGCTATATGCTTCGGGCTAGTAACAAGTTTTTGTGTTGAGTGAAGTGACATTCAGCGTCTATTTCAAATTTAAGCATATTGTAAGTCTTATAAGTTAAGTAGTGCACGTTCATTCTAAATGGTTGATCCTAATCGTGTAGGTGAATTTCCATTCCGTAAAGCAAATGCAAAAGAACGTAAAAGCAATTTTTCAGAGGTTCAACAGCCCTACTCAGAGAAAGAGGTTATGCAAGAAGCTGAACGTTGTCTGCTATGTGGAACTCCGGTATGTATTGATGCGTGTCCAGTACTGCTCGATGTTCGCGGTATGAATGAGGCTGTAGCAAGGGGAGAATTCAAAACATCATTTGAGAGGATCCGAGAAACAAATCCATTACTTGGTGTTACTGCAAGATGCTGTCCTCAGTTACAAGGATTATGTGAAGATGCTTGTGTTTTAAAATGGTCCGGACAGCCAATCGCGATTGGTCTCATCCAAAGATACATCTCAGATTGGGAAAGTAAGCACCGACAACCTCCGCCATCAATTGCACTAGAAACTGGAAAAAAAGTAGCTGTCATCGGCGCTGGTCCGGCTGGGCTCGCAGGTTCTGACCTTCTCAGAAGATATGGCCATAAAGTAACAATATTTGAAGCATCTACTATGGCAGGAGGAACCGCATGGTACGGAGTTCCCGATTACCATTTACCTAAAAAAGTCTTGATTGATGAAATTGAGAAAGTCAAAACGATGGGAGTTAATATTAGAACGAATATTACTATCGGAAAAGATGTTGCACTTTCGCAGTTGCTTGATGAAAATGATGCAGTCCTAATTACCACGGGTTCAAGAGATATGGTCAAATTTGAAATTCCGGGAATTAATCTTAAAGGTGTTCTGAGTGGATATGAATTTCTTGAAACAGTATTTTCTGGAGGAGTTGAAAGTTACTTGAGTAAACCAAAGTACAATTTAGGTAATGATATAATTGTAATCGGAGGCGGAGACACTTCTCTTGATTGCGCTAGAACTGCCTTAAGGCTTACAAAAGGCAAAGGTAATGTAACTGTTTTATGCTTACATCCGAAAACAGAGTTACATGTTGATCCAATAATGCTTGAAGAAGCTGAGGAAGAGGGAGTGAAGTTTAGATTTCTTGTACAAGCCAAATCTTTTGAAAGCAATAGTAAGGGTCATGTCAATGAAGCGATAATAGAAAATATGTACTTGAGTGGCCCTGACCAGGCAGGAAATAGTCATCCAACGGCTATTCCAAATAAAGAATTTAAAATGAAATGTTCGATAGTACTGATTGCTATTGGCAGAGGTCCAAATTCCTTTCTACAAAAGAAAGCTGGTATCAATACTGGAAAGCGTAACTCAATTGCAATTACCGATGATTACAAAACATCTATGAATGGCGTTTTCGCTGCAGGAGATGTTACCAGTGGGGAAACACTCATTGTTAAGGCTATGGAAAAAGGACGTGAGGCAGCTCAAAGAGTTCACGAATACTTGATGGATTTGGAATCCAACCACATGTCATTTTATGAAAAATATTACACAAATATTTCGTACGATAGGATGTTGAAAGGGGAAGATCAAGTAGGCTCCCCTCCTGATTGAAAACTCATGACTTGTTCCTTACTTTCCTAATCATGGAAACAGTTCAATTTTCAAAAAAAACTGTCAAATGCATTACAACTTTTAAGTTACTAATATGATGATGTCAACAGTCTCTTTTCCTAACATAATCAAGGAATTCATTGATTATTTCTTTATTTACTAACTCAGAAATATTTTCAATCTTTCCAGTTGTTGGAGATAGATTCATCGGCGTCATTCAATATTAGCCTCCATTATCAGATAAAACATTGAATTCAAGTATATGAATCCCTCTAAAAAATGGGGTCAGTGCTTTGTGAATCAAATTTGACATAAATTCTAGACCATCCCGTAGATATTTTGATTCTAAATTCACACTCTCAATACGACTTCCATACTTCTAGTAAGGAAACTAATTTATACCATTATCTAAACCTAAAGCTGGATGATGAACAAGAATTTTTTAGATAGAAATCAAGGCCTACTCACTAAAATTAGCGTGTCCATCTTAACAATATTAGTGCTGTCTCTCTCCACTAGTGTATATGCACAATTTGATCATTTTGATTTTAAACATAAATTGCCAGGTGCTAACCATGGTGATAATACCCCATCTGAAAAAAATTGTAAAAAATCTGACACCTTGGAAAAAATATCCATTAAAATAGATGCTGAAAAATGCAAGATGAATGACTTTAAAAACTACAAGGAATGGGATTTTTACAAACTTGAGGATAGAGAAACTAAGGATTGTTTAAAACACTTTCATGACCTGGGAAACTCATTGGTAGATTATGAAGTAGTGTATTGTTATGCATATCCTGAAAAATATAATCATTAAGAGAAAAATAACTAACTCGGATATCTTTAATTGACTAATGTCGTGTCAGACGAGAACCCTACACCAACCAACCTCGTCTACTCTAAACAATAAATTCAAAGTAGACGAGACTATTGGCTCTAGAGAATTTAATTTAAAACTTGCAATTCAGTGAATATCTAGAAGAGGATATATAAGAAGTAATGAACACGCTTTAATATTTCTAATTTCTTTAAGGAGACGTACAAGTACCTAATCGAATAATATCAACAGATGATATAGTTTTACATTTACAGATTTATTTTTTGATTCCAAGGGCTAGCTCAGGTTCTCTTCTTTTGGAAAAGCTATATGAAAATGAATCATTAAGTGTTACAGGGAAGCTAGACAACCGGTCTTGTTTGCAAACAGGGCATCTATTATTTGTTCCAAATGTTTCTTGCAAATATATTTTATTAAGGCAAGTCACAGTCCCAGAGACATTCGTCACATACGAGAAATATCCTTTCATTAATCTCAGGATGTTTAATGTCATCCATTACCACTTTAATTCCAGTCATGATTATTATCTCGACTTTCTATTATTTAACTTTCGATTATCTTCATTATCGTATATCTTGACTACAAAACAAGGAACCATAAGTAATCTTTTGCTATTAAGTATCCCAATGTGGTCGGATTTTAGGGAATTCAAATCCAAAAACAATGCCAATCTGCAGTGTTAAAGATTTGTATGATTTGAGAATAGCATACAACACAATTAATACAATTATAGTTTAATATCTGTGGTATTTTCCATTAATTCTGTCGCTACTGGTCGTCTGTGAATCATTTTTGACATAATTTTTAGACTGACACATGAAATATCTATTCGACTAATCATTTATTTGTATTTTCCTAGCACCAACTTCATGTATCATATAATAATCATTGCCTACTTGAATAATATCTCCAGCTGCTATTTTGTTGTGACTTCTCTTTTTTCTCAATGCTACACCAAAAGGGTTTTTCTCATCAACAAACTTAAGCCAAATCCTACCTACATTGAGAACGTTCTTAAATTCACATTCCCATACTAAATTATAGATTGTATATAATGCTTGTCTACTCATTTTATCGTGGCTTAAAATAAAAGTTTGAATATCAGGCTCATTGCAAAAATATACCCTAACTTTCATAATCCATGACTGTTATGTGGGACTGGCAAATAACCTCACCGACTCCGTTCCACGCTTTTTTGGCGACATTTACCTTCCCTGTGTTGCACTTTTCAACCGCTCATAAGAATACATAAAAAAAATGGAGATGCTGATAGGTAATGGGGAATATGCGAGTTGTTATTGAGACAACATTTGGGGCCAGTGGTTTGTGAATCATATTTGACATCATTTTTAGACCCATGGTGATAATCCAAAATAAGCACCCAAAATATGTTCTAGATATATAGGATTTTGTGTATTTTAACAATAGATGCCTAGAAAAAAGAACTCTTCCGATAAGAAAAAAACCAATCTGGACACTGCGTTATCGACTCGAACAAAAAAGCAAATCGATTCCCTACCTGAACATGCTCAACAGATTTTCAAGAAAGCACATGCAAATGCTGTAAAACAGTATCAAAATCCTGCAAAAAGACGTGAAGGTAAAAATCAAAGTGCTGAAGAGGTCGTTCATAAAGCGGCGTAGGCTGCGATTAAGCAGAAATACAAAAAGCAAGGCGATCAATGGGTAAGTGACGAGGAATAAGCTAGTCGTTCATTTTTCTGAGGGATTATTTGTGATAATCTAGATATGCGGTTGATAAATTGAATTACTGACTATTTTTTCATATTCTTTAAGTTCGCAAGGAGTATGCTAACAATTTTTCCTTGATATGTTTATTCAGTAAATCTAGTAGCTTGAACACTATCAATACTTGTTCCAGTTGACGTCATTTTTGTATCTATTAATGCACCATAACCTTGATAAAAGTTTGAACTGGACTACTAAGAAATCGTTAATCACCTTAAGCAATTTTTCGTTTTGGAAAAGGTCACGACTAATAATATCCGAGTTTCATTGTGTCTTCATCCTACTCTAATCGATAAATTACATAAAGGATATACTGAAGTATTAGACAAATTGCAATCTGTAATATATCGAGATAGAGTAGAGGCAGGAAACCATCTTGCTAAAGTGCTGGAGCCGGTAATAGAAACTCAAACAAAGGATAGCATTCAACGAGATATTCTTGTTGTAGCCATACCTCGCGGTGGAGTAATAGTAGGAGACATAATAGCCTCCAATCTTGGTACCAAATTAGATATAGTTGTTTCACGTAAGATAGGTTCTCCAGAAAATCCAGAATTTGCTATTGGCGCGGTAATGCCTGATGGTAACTATTTTCTTAAAGATGTAGTAGATTCATTTAATATATCTCGAGAATATGTCGAGCAAGAAGCAAGAGATCAGTTAAAAGAAATTCATAGAAGACTAATCAGTTATAGAGGAACTATTGATTATGATAAAGAGTTTGCGGATAAAATAGTCGTACTAGTGGATGACGGTATCGCTACCGGAGCCACATTAATGGCGTCTGCACAATGGATCAAGAGCAGTTTTAATTGTAGAAGGTTAGTAATAGCAGTACCAGTTGCTCCACCTAGTATTTTAAATGATTTGAAATACTTTGCAGACAACGTGATAGTTCCTTTTACGCCTGACCCATTTATGGCGATTGGAAGATTTTATCGAATCTTTGATCAGGTAAGTGACGAGCAAGTCAAGAAAATTATGAAAAAATATGGATACAACGTTCCGTAATTAGATATCGGTACTTTCAAAGTATCGCTAACTATTGTAGCAGTAACAACTCGCGAATTTGTTCCATTTTATAAACCTGAAGGAAATGTCTCTGGAAGGTCTGGGTCCTCTCTCGATTCTGGCATGTGAAGTGGATGTACGGCCTGTGTCTTATCGATATGCAAAAATGCGTCGTATCTTTTAGCCAAATTAGTTGGCACATAATTCCCATACGCTTCATACTCTGGTTGATATACTACACCGATTGCCCTTTGACCTCTCATCTTGTCCCATACTATTTTGGATTTCTTGGTTTCTTCATAATTAGAGCCTTTAAATATAAGAAGACTATCGTTACCACCGTTTAGTTCATGTAAAAGGTTGTCCCAGCTTCCTTCAATAGCTTCAGGCACGGACATAATTTGCATTGGTTCTCCCCACTGTCTGGCGGCAACGACTGTTCCTGAGTAGGTGCCGAAGCCGACTAACGTTGTCTTTTTTTCTGTGGCATGCTCCCGAACAAGCTGCCCCAAGTTTAACATTTTGGCGTCAGCCATATCCGTTTGTCTTGCATCACCTATGTGTGTATTGTGTGCCCAAACAATCGACTTGGAATTGTTCTTACCATAGAAATTCATAAGACGTTTAAGTGTGTCCATCATATGGGTGTCCCGTATATTCCATGTAGATGTACCACCCTGCATCATTTTCCTGTAATATAGTTCGGCATTCTTAGCAACCAAGGCGTTTTGTTCAGCATTGAAGTAGTCCTCTGAGTGTCGTAAACCATTCTGCTTGTATTGGCTAGCTTTACTCCGTAGAGCTACTAGGAGATTTATTACTTCATCTTCACATGACGTGGGGATAAATGCTGTTGCTCTTGCATAGTCCTCCACGCTTTTCCCGTAAGGTTCAAAACATCCGTACGCGTCTATAGCATATTTTACAGCCGCTGGATCTACCTTCTGAAGATACTGTAATACTGCTTCCATAGATTCCCATAAGCTATAAACATCCAAACCATAGAATCCTACTTTTTTATCTTCAGGAATGTTTGAGTTATATTCTCTAAGCCACTCGACTAGGTTGACTATCTCTTTATTTGCCCACATCCATGTTGGCCACCTATTAAAGGCGTAGAGTACTTCGTAAGCACTTTCGCTAGATTCAGGTACTCCTTTCACGTAACGATTGACGTTATAACAATCTGGCCAATCACCCTCTACAGCTATAAAAGAGAATTGATTATCCTCTATCAGCTGCTTTGTAATCTCCATTCGCCATTTATAGAACTCTAAAGTGCCATGTGAGGCTTCCCCTAAAAGAACATATTCTACTTCATCCAACTTTATCTCTTCGAAGAGAGGTCCTAAGTCAGTGGAGCTACTCAAATTATGCGTGTTCACCTGTCAATTCTTAACATTAAATACACTATATTGCATTTTAGAATTAGTGGGCCTCCGTTTAGCCAAAATTGATTGAAATGTACATTCACTCGTTCAATAAGTTAATATGAATTGTACATCATAAAAGAGGCGTATAATTGCTGCTCGTCAAATATTTTCTCTTTTTTATGGATTATTTTTTCTTGATTTGATGCTAATGCAGTCAATATCTCTTGAATCTTATGCATCTCATCAGATATCGATCTATCAATATTGCGTTGAATGAATTTATATCTATCATGTATTTTGTCTACAGGTGTTTTTATTTCCGTAGCTTGGTCTATCTTATTGCTTAATATGAATTTTGAGTTCATGTAACAGTCATTTTAAAATGAAAAAATAATAATACCGATAATATAGACAGAGCTCCCTAATTGTGACCTTAATTTTTGTCACCGATCACTCAGTTTTTTTCTGTTCAAATCCTTCAATACCGTCCATAACCATTGAATGTTGCGGACTTTTACAACAATTGCATTTCATTTTGAAACAATCTTTTGCTATCTTGTGTCCACACTTGCTGCAAGTACAAATACTGTCATAAAATCCTCCATTATGTGACCTATTAGTTTCACTCACTGGGACAAATCTCCAAGTTTCAATTACGTATATTATTGGTTGACATCATTTAAGTTACTTAAAGCAAGAAAATTGAGCTGGTACAATTAATTGGACCAAGAAATATGCTATTATAAGAAATTGGTATTTTTTCAATCTGGTTTATCATAATTCTAATTTTAAATAACTTTATTGTATACTTGTATACGTAAAAAATGGATTCAGTTACAATAATAACTTCTGATATTCATAATTGGACGTATTTCTACATGGCTCATTCTTATGGAAGTAGGTCTGGAAAACCGAAGCGACAGTCTTAACCAAGAGAAACAATCTCCCGCCATCTCTTGGATATTATTTCTCTCTTTCTAGTAACAAAGGTGAAAATTTATAATAAGATGAATTTTTGAAGATGCCTTAACTTTGTTTTGTCTAAAGTGAATTAAAACTTGTGTTGTTCTCAAAAGTTTGACTCTGATAGGTGGCATACAGATTTATCACATTTTTTATTCATTTTGATATCGGATTTGTCGTGTATTGTTATAAATTATTAAACCTACTATTGATAAGCACGAAGCGCCGATGCTATCCGGACTTTTCAACTCATCTGTCCAAATAGATGACCATTAACTTTATCCATTCCCGCAATTTTTAAATTTGAGTCTTAGGTAGGGTAAATAATAGCTAAGAAATCTTGACACATAAGCTCTGAAATATTGACAGAGCCTATATCTTTGAGTATTTAAAAGGGCTGCAAAAATTATTAAATGCACAAATTATCTAAAGTCGTTAAATAGAATTGAGTGCATAACAAGATAATGACCAAAAATAGTGACGAGTCATCAAAAAATCCAATGTCTCCTGAAAAGATAAAAAAACATGAGCCTACTGCCGTAAAAAGAGATCCTGATGATCAGGAAATTGTAGAAGGAGGACAAACTGGCACTGACACTCCAGAAGCAAAAGAAAAACTTAGGAAGAGTGGAATGACACAGGTTTAAACAAGAATACAATCCTAGCCGTAGCTTAAGCCTGTAGTTCTTTGAAAGATCTTTTTTTTTTGTTATACCATCCGATTTTACCTTTCTGAGCTAAATTAATTTTTTCTGTTTTATTAACGATTAGTTATTTTTTGTTATCATTGTATTTACTCTGAAATTTTACCATAGTAAACTTGAACAGTATTATCCATTTAGAAACATAGCAGTTATTTCCAAATTCTTTCGAAACAGTGGCAAATTAAATAAATATAGGAGAACCCGAACCGCTCCATTTGTCACATTCTCTTCATTCGGTTTAGTTTTCTTTTTGCTACTTACAAGAATCTGTATAAATATATCGATTATATAATCGATATCTATTGTTCATCAGAAAGGTAATTGTTGCAGTAGATGGTTCGAAATTTTCCATTCGCGCGAGCATTCAGGCAATCGACCAATCGACTTGGCTCAAAGATATGATGCAGAATTGACCGCATTACACGTTATCGACCCAAGAGAGATAGTCAATTAGAGATAGTGTCCTTGACACTTCTAATCCCCTCATCGGTCCAATTTAACAGTAAAACGTAATGGGACATGATTTCAGGTAAGCAATCTAATATTTATATTGATATGTTTTACTTCAAAGCTGACTTTCATTTGTTACTATATTCAGAATCTACTCTGCCGGCAACCATTTCTCAGTTCCGATACCAATTGTATACCATTCCATTGTTATTAAATCATGCACAAACCATTTTCTCTTTCAATTCTATTATGCGGCTGGTCTAGATCTAAACCTTGATCCCTTCTGTCTCTGAGTAATCTTGTGAGATATCCTTTTCTTTAATGAATCACTCATTTGATCAAACATTTTTCCCAAATCCCAACCGACATTGACATAAGTATCTATTCTATGTGTCGATATGATGTTAGCGTCGACTTCGTATCTCTTTCTCGCTCCTTGAATTTCTCTTATCTTCAGACGACACCGTGCCTCTTCAATATCTGGATATATCTTTTTTAACAATTTAACTATATCTGCAAATTTTGATTTTGCAAGCTCGGCATCGAGCGGATCGTCTGGTAAACCTATGAGGAAAATGGGAATTTCTTCTTTGACTTTTTCTCCCAGTAGCGTAATTATATCTCGGTAAGTAACTATTCCTTGTACTTCGTCAAACACCATTATGAGGCAGTATGTGGAATTTTGTGATACCATAAGACCTGTCACTGATCGGAGTGTATCGTCAGTATTTAAAGTGAGAACGCTTTTGTCCGCTATTCCACCTATGTCAAGATCAAGGCGATTTAGAGTATCATCTATTCCAAATGACTTTCTACCAATTCTTTCTGTTGGTAACATTACCTGTATGATGTCCTTAGAAGTTGCCATTCCGAATAGTCGATTATCTTGAAGGATAGGTATGTGATCTATTCTTCTTCTCTTCATTATTTGCTTGGCAGAAGCAATTTTATCAGTCTTACTGATGACTATAGGATTTCGAGTCATAACGTCTGAGGTGCTTATCTTTCCAATATGAGTCACAAGCATAACATCTCGAATTTCCTGAACAATTCTTTTGGCCGAAATTTGACCTAAAATCTCATTTTTCTCCATAATTGGGAGAGCCCTAAGTCTGTACAAACTCAGGAGCCTGACGGCTTCAGCAATTGTACTATCACTATTAAGAGTTGGAATTATTTTTCCCATTGTAGAAGGTTTTGATGAAGTAATGTTTCTAATTCCTAATATATCCCTCATGGTTATGGCCGCGACTTTTCCTGAGAGTGGTATGAATATGTCATTAGCGTTCCTATCAATTAATATGCCAATTATCTGTGATAGAGAACTATTACCATCGGCAGTTACTTTAGGCTCGGTGAAATCATAGACTGGTGTATTGCGTAATACATTGAAGCTTTCATACAGTTCTGATATTGACATGTTACAATAATATTGGGATTTACACTTACTTTTATTTTATGCACCATATCAAAATTAATTCCCTTGAATAATAAACAAAGATTTGTCTCTACGAGGATGAATGGCATCAACGATTGATGCTCTTGAAAATTTATAGCCTTTGACTCCTTGATTGGTTATTAAGGACTTAAGAGTTATCCTAATGAGAAAAATCATTTCACAACTAGTACAGGACAATGCGCGTAGACGACAACTCCTTGTGCTACACTTCCGAGCAATAGCCTACTAAAACCTGTTTTGCCTCTAGTACCTACTACAATCAGATCCACACTTTTACCTTCAGCAAACTCGGTAATAGCTCCT
This sequence comes from Nitrososphaerota archaeon, assembly GCA_005877075.1. GTDB lineage: Archaea > Thermoproteota > Nitrososphaeria > Nitrososphaerales > Nitrososphaeraceae > TA-21. The sequence continues at coordinate 24,447 of VBPX01000019.1, forward strand.
ACAATTGAGGTTGCCTCTTCGATGATTTCTTTTCTAGAAACCAAGCGTCTCTTCTTAGCCTTTTTCTCAATCTTATCCGTCCATTTCTTTGCTCTTGTTTTTAGTTTCTGTGTCTCTTCTAATACAAATGTAGGCGCAGTGATAAATGATGATGAAATTTGCTTCAACGTACGCAGATGTAAAACATGAAGAATAATGAGTTGAGCTTTATATTTTTGCGCCAAGTCTATTGCATAATCAGCTGCAAAGAATGACGTCTTCGAGGCATCTATTGCCACCAGTATTTTTCGATATGAAACTGACAAACCCCTTATAATTATGATAGGTCAATATAATACTCTTCTCTGATATTATAATCTGAGTACCTACTAATTATAGAAATATTAAAAGCAAGTTCACTTCTGGATTAGAATAATTCTCCAATTTCTCCATTCTAATACGAGATTTTTTCTTGATAATATTTGAATGCATCCTGCTCCAATTGTTTAGTTCTTTCCTAAATAAGTCGTCTGTTCCGTCGCTTTATACATCTAACGTGGTTTAGAATTTCTGGATTTGTAAAGTACTAGAAATTATGGACTATAAACATCTAATTTGTATTTAACCAATTTCTCAGCCATCATCTCAGCAGTGTGATTCTCCAACAAATGTTTTTTGTATGAATTTATTTCTGGCCTTATCTCGCAAAAATCACATGGATATCTATTTAAGGCGCAGTCCTTGCAGAGTAACAATTTTTCATACGCATCGAAAACAAGAACTATTTTTTTAGTTTCGCCGCATTTGGAACATACGTCAGATTTTCCTGCATATTCGATTATGGACATTATATTTGTTAAAAATAAATCTCAATATTAAAGATATAGTTCGTTAAGTTAAATCATTAGCAACCATTGCTACAGGTAGAAAAACAGTTGATTGGCAGTACCTTATAAGCATTGGATATAATTTACTACACGACTTTCTGGATGATCTGAGTTTACCAACAATGCCCGCAACAAAACAGAATCAAATCTATTAAATCTTGATTAACTTGGTTCCTTCTCTTCATTTGTTTATTTGATATATATAACCTTTTAGACTTGGCCTTAATTTTTCCCACGAGAAAATAAATGAAAAAATAGTTACTTTAGGGCAGTAAAGGTTTAGCCTCTCCGGTCCCTAGCGTTCCGTTTGTAGCAAGTTTCAACAGCGGTCCAAATGTTTTTCCACCATCAGTGCTTACTTTCATTACAGGAGTATCAGAGGTCTTATTCGTTTCCCACCATGTTACCACTACATTTCCTCCATCTGCCGCTATCTCTGTTCTTGTTGAATCCGCATTAGTGGTATTGCTCAAGTTGATTTTATCTCCAAAAGTTTGTCCCTTGTCAGTAGATGCTCTAAACATTACTTCATCGTTCCCTGTCTTGTTACTCCACCATGCAACATAGACATTGTCACCTGTGATAGCAGGAGGTGCTTTTCTCCACAAAATGTCCGCCTTAGCATATGCTGAATGTTGTAGTATTGGAGTTGCACTAACTGTTGTCGCAAAAGTTATCATTATGATAACTCCTAAAATGATTTTTCTATCATTCATGAGTGTTTTTAAAGAATGCTAGAATATAGGCAAATAATCTTTAAACATCAAGTTCTGAACAATCCTTGCATTGCAAATAAATGAGAACCCAATTTCCATATTTGCTCTTCCATGGATTTCTCTGAATCGCTATCTTTTTCTGTTTCCCACATTTACTACAAGTTGCGATTTGACCAATTTAGTCTTTAACCACAATTATTTAACTCTGATATATTATATCCCTTTAAACTTGGTCTAAGCGCATCTAGTAAATCATTATATGAAATTTGTTCTTTATCAAGTGAATATTCAATTCTATAAAGTCAAAAAATCTTTTGATTCTTCTCTCATATTATTTTCTCGTAACCTCAGACCTTATAGAAAATTTAAACATATATTATGGATTTGTTAATTCAGATTTAGGTTTATTTTCTTCCTTCGTTGCGCTTTGCAT
>VBPX01000016.1:0-486 GCA_005877075.1 Nitrososphaerota archaeon
TTTGACTTCAGATTCAAGCTCATCATATAATCCCAATCAGTCTCATCTAGCTCTGTAATGGTTCTTCCTCTGAAATGTCCTCCAACAACATTGACTAGAATGTCTATGTGCCCAAATCTCTTAACTAGTATTGATATCATATTTAGTATTTCATCCTCCCTTGTTAAGTTTGCCTTGATTAGTTCAGCTGCAGTAATGTGAGCCTTTATAATTTCTGCTTCTTTATGTATAATATAAGATGAAATCGTAGTTGCACCTGACGTGATGAACTTCTGTACCACAGTTCTTCCTAATGCAGCTGTTCCTCCTGCAATAAACACAACTCTATTTGAAAAATCATAAATGGTGTGGTATGTCATATATTGATGAATATTTTCGATTATATTGATTATATTAATCGGGGTTGTGTATTTATCGGACTGGAGATTCTGGTTCGAGTAGAAGAACAGTCCAGGTGTTGGAAAGTATTTTTGCGGGAGAATATGA
>VBPX01000016.1:492-13817 GCA_005877075.1 Nitrososphaerota archaeon
CACTTCAATATTGTATCCAGACTTACCAGAGGTGGCATCTTTAAAACTTTGTAGATTAGCATATGACTCTGGAATTTTTGAAAGCCGTGAATTTGAATCGGCTACTTTCTGACCCAGATTATCAACATATACTATACGTTCAATGTTTAAAGGGTGAAGAGATTGAAGTGATCTGTCAAATACGCTAAAGTCTAGTGCACCCATCCATATACCTATTAAAGATCCATTTTTGTCAGAATATAGTGGCACTGCAATAACTGCCACCTTCTTTCCTGTGGCCTTAGACACAATCACATTTCCAAGGAATGTATCTTTTGTTTCGATCGCTCCTTTATAGTAGTCTCTAAATGCAAAATTATTTTCTGTAAGATTAAGTTGACGCCAATAGGGCTCTTGCATGTACATATCTCCATTGGGAAGAAGGAAAGAGATTCCGGCAAAATCATCATCAGCCTTCAAAATAGCATCTGCAATATTTCTTTTTGCAATATCTACATCATTGGCGATACCATGTAGACTACTATTGATTTTGTCAGCATACTGAGCATTACTCACTTCTGGTATCATACTCGTTACCTTCAGATGTGCTGCTGAATTATTTAGACTTTGAGCTAAGCTATCAGCCAAAACTTTTACAATTGTAATTCTATCAGCTACTGACTGATTTTGAAAATTTATCGCATTATCATTATTTTGGGCCTTTGCATTAGGTAAATGAAAAACATACGAGCTTATTGATAGCAACGATAATGTTGATACTGTTAGAACAACAATTACAGAGAGGACTTTCAAGATTTTCAATTACTCATTGGAAGGAAGTTACCTATTAAAGCTTTCATTCTGCCAAAACTTAATTTGCATACTACCGTCTTAGCATTTAAAATCATGTTCGTCATCCATTGTCAACAGAATCAGAATAACTCCAACCAGAACATCGTATATGCACTGACAATTACCATTTACATGTACTAAATACAAATATAGTTTGTTTAACTAATTGTAACCACTGTCTAAATTTCTTGGGATTACATTGGATAAATGCAATGAACTCCGGAGGGATTAGGGACAAATTTGTCTCTAAAAGAGGATTCAGATACATCCAAATACTGAAATTCTATACCATTACAGTGGGGCCAGTGGTTTGTGAACCATTTTTGATAGGATTTTTAGACCCAACGTAGAATTGCAATATGAATATCGTGAAACCAAGCAACAACAGGAGAAAAAGGCCTTGATAACATGACTGATGTTGCTTCAATCACTAAAGAATTGAAAATCAAACTCGGAGCTGGAGGTGCTTATTAAGATGGATTTGTCATATTGCAAGGTGATCATAGAAGTGCAGCCAAGGACTTTCTCATTACAAAAGGAATTAAGGAAGATCTAATAGAAGTCAGATAATGTAAAATTTTTGAATTAATACGATTCTTAACAAGTATAGAAAATGATCCAAATGGTCAAAGAATCTACATAGCAGACCTTGATAACAATCGTATTCAGGGATTGAATAGCGATGGAGAATTTGTTACTAAATGGAGTACACTAGGCAAAGGTGACGGACAATTCAGTGGTCCAGGAGACATTGCATCTGACCCGTCAGGCGGATTCATTTATGTTATGGATATAGATAACAACAGAGTCCAAAAATTTGACAAGAATGGTGAATTCATAATGGAGTGGGGTTCATTAGGCATTGGGGATAGAGAGGCAAAACTGATATTACAAAATTATGAAAAAAATGAAGAACTTTTCACAAGTCTCTATATTATGGGTGCATTATACTATTATGCCTGAGTAATTTAAACGATGATAATTACTTGTCATGAGTGAACTTTTACGATTCACTAAGAGGCTTTACTTGACCTGAATCTATTAATGATTGAATTAACGGATCGAAACGTTTTTGTTTCTTCGTCAGTTACTCAATCTGTTTTTCTTTCTCTTCTAATTTACCTTTAATGATATATTCATTATCTTTATTTCTTTCATTTATTTCAGAAACGTTTCTTCAATTTTATATCGAAATAACATATCGCAAAGCCTAGGCAGTTCATAAACCTAGACGAATAATGCCTTAACACGGACACATGATATATTCTTCAATTATCATTAAACTTAAATAATTGACTTCATTTTCTTTATTATGCCAAGAGTAATTCATTTTGAAATAGTGGCAGATAACCCGGAAAGAGCAATGAAATTCTACAAGGAAGTTTTTGGTTGGGAGTTCAATAAGTGGGAAGGTCCTCAAGACTACTGGCTTGTAAAAACGGGAGAAGACAGCCAGCCAGGTATAAACGGCGGACTTACTCCTAAAACGAACCAAGGTAGTGGTAATACCGGTGGCAGAATTACAAATTCTATTGATGTGCCTTCCATAGATGAATTCTCTAACAAAATTTCTATGGAAGGAGGCAAAGTTTTAAGCCCCAAAGTGCCCATTCCAGGCGTTGGATATTTAGCGATATGTGAAGACACCGAAGGAATTTCGTTTGGTATTATTCAATATGATCGAAATGCCAAGTAAATATACAACGAGTTGCAGTACTGTGCTAGCCTCTTCCTAAGAGCACAATAGCAATATCAGCGATACGACAATTTACTACATGGGTCCGTCATTTTATTAGATCTTGTATTTGCTAACATAGTTGACATATATCTTACAGACATGGGCTACATGGCGTTTTCGTGCAGAAGTCATAGTTCCAATTAAAGAAATCAATCCCCATAATTGCTTTCTTATATCTGGCATTTCCTTCTCATGATTTAATTTTATTAATGCAATTTGGTCCTTTAAGTATGACAATTGAAATGAATATAAAAGTCATTAAAAAATTATTGTAATCTTTCTCTAAAGAATCAATCGTGTTTTAAATGAAAATTCTTAATTTACTCATCATTGGCCTCAAACCATCTTAAAACAAACAGAGAATCTGGATCATGGAAAAAATCGTAACTATAAGTAGATCAAGATGAAGTGTGGATTATCATTTAGTTATAATACTTGTTTTTTACTCATTTACAAATTCTTTGCAACCAAATTCTTGCGTCCATGATTCGCTAGAATCGCTTTTAGTACCAATTTTTGGTAGTATATTTGGATATCCTCTTTTTAGCATGAATTCATTCAAACTTTTTGTGAAATTTCCAGAAGGATCTTCGCAATAAACCAAACTAATCATTCTTCCATAACTACCACCAGATTGATCATCATCCTGATCTACTAATCCGATACTTCCAACAGGACATAGTTCCAAAGTATAGTTTTTGGCTTCGGTATAGTTTTTGTGTCCTATTTCAGGAGTGTCAACTAGACTCAGTCTGATTCTAGTATCATTAATATCTATGCTATCTCCATCTACTGCTTTTGTTATGTTAGCCGCGAAACATAAAACATGACCGCGACACGCAGATAATGAGTAATGAATTTGCATATTCAGGAAATATATTGGGACAAAAAGTACCGATCATTACATGAGATCTAAATTGAATTTCGTGATTTTTCTCGCGTTTACTAGTTTTGTAATACATTCCTAATAACTAACGTGATTGTAAATTTCGGGCCCAGACGGATTAATGACAATTTTGTCTTTAGAATTGTATTCTGGTACCTGCAGTAATAAATCCTAAATACAAGATATCGCTATGATTATTGGTTTCATCATCATAGACATTGATAATTAATATGAAAATATGTTGATTTATCAAAATTACAGCTGAGAATCATTGTAATACCATAGAAGTGAATATGATCATATGTTCGGGGTAACCAAATTTAAAATCTGTATGATTGGAATGCTTGTGGGAATAGGACTTATTGGCGTCCTGCCTTTAATTGGTCTGACCTGCAGGTGGTGTTAGGTCAGCAGTAATAGTATTCATAATCTCATGAAATCACAAAACGGAAAGAACTATGTTATTTATTATACGTTGACCACTTTTTTTCTTTAGTGTATTTTACGGGCCCGGAGGTTTGTGAACCATTTTTGACCCTAAAAAAAGGTTCAAAATAGACCATGATTTTACTAAAAACAGGAAAAGCAATACATGTCCGGATTCAGTGGGATTCGGACCGTGCATGTATACGGGCTCTGTTACATAGTATTTAATTTTTTAGAATCTTTATACTTTTTGCTAGAGTCAACAACTTTAAAATAATCCCGATTATTACAAATTGGTTCATGTCAAAAAATCCAGCCCCTGAAAACTTTCTGAAATCATTCGCAGATGAACTCAATAAAGGGAATCTTAGTTACCTACTCTCCCTATATGAAGCAGATGCATGTTTTGTTTCTCAGTCAGGAGAAATTGTCAAGGGTCAAGAAAACATACGTCAAATTCTACAAAAATTCATTGATATGAAAGGCAAATTAGAAACAAGTGTTAAAAACGTATATAACACACGTGATATCGCTCTGGTAATTTCAGAGTGGTCATTCGGTGGGTTAGGACCTGATGGTGAAGTCGTTTCTCTTAGAGGAAAAGCTACAGACGTTCTACGGCAACGGTCAGATGGAACTTGGCGTATCGTCATAGATAACCCTTGGGGAGCAGACATAAGTAGATAAGAGCGAAAGACATGAACTTTACCCTATCCCTTAAATGACTTAAATCTATTGGTGAGAGTTTAGGCAAGACCAACAGCAACATTCCGGCTCTGTGCAATTAAGGCATTGATATGCAGAAATACTTGTTTGACATTCATTTGGCATGCAGTTGCAAATTGAGCATTTCATATTGCCATTATAATGAATGTTCGAACACCTATTAAAAAACTTGGGTTAAATCAAAACCTTTACTTTACATTATTACTAGATTAACTGTATGTTAGGTGATGCTATGATCAATATTACTGCAGGCATGATCTTGGGAATGGCTGTCTGTCCAATAATGATGAAAGCGATAAAGAGCGTCAGGCAAAACATAAGAGTGAATAGGATTTTAAGAGAAATTTCTGACACTCAAAAAACATCATGACACATCTTTATCAAATGAGGTTCGATAGACTGGTCGATCTTTAACGATTAAATTTATTTTATAACCATTAAAGGATTTAGATTTATACCTCTTCTTATGTCTTATTTATAATGACAAAATCTTATTTCCAAGGCACGAATTTTAAATCGGCGATATTAACATCTTCAATTCTAGTTGTAATTATTGCTACGTCACTTTTGCTAACAATGAACCAAGGAGTGGCAAAAGCTGAACAAGCAGCACCAGGCTCTGTCTTTAAGTTGGCTAGGGCGAGTATTCCAATAGATATTCCCCTAGCTAAAGGGTATGAAAATGGGGATGAAATTTTCTTTATTGCAACAGATGCTTCTGATGAGAAAATAGCCCAACAAGCAACAAAACTACTAGGGTTTAAGGTCAACTTTTCTCCATTGTTATCACAAACACCTGAATCAGCTCTTAGTCAGGCTTATGCATTCACCAATGGAGTTCCGGGCAAAGGACCATTTGGATTTCAAATACCGGTATTAAGTGCAAAACCAGGTGATCCCGGATACAGCCCTCTGCTACAGGTAAATACAGTTACGTGGAAGAACAGTTCTTCAGTGAAGGAGTTGAAATCTGTCCAAGAGATAATGGATGGAGAAAAGAATGGGAGCTTGACTATAAACAAAACGGGAATCGTAGTAAATCATCCGGCTATTAAATGGCAAGGTGGAGAAATGAAAATTAGAGATGACAAAAATATTACGGACGATTCTACATATGGTCCCGCACAAGTTCTGAAGATAGATACCAATAAGATGCTAGTTACTATGGTTGCCCATCGCGGATTTGGTCCTGATGGCAGGACAATATACTACATAGTAGCTGATGCAACACCTGAAATGCCAGCAACTATGATGGGTGTAACTTCGGTGCCATTTGATGAAAAATTAGTTGGAACTCCTGTGGCAGTAGATCTATTTCAATTCAAAAATGGCATAAACGGCACGGGTCCTATGGGATTTCAGGCTGGAATTGGTGCAGCAAATCCGACTGACAAAAACTATAGTCCAATGTGGAAAATATCTTTCAATGAGTGGAAAGATCCCTCAAAAGCAACAATTCTTGAAAATCTTGATGATGTAGTAGCCATGCAAAAAAGTGGTATGATTACAATTACTCCAGCCATGGGAGGAAAACATGTGGTCAACTGTCCATTCTTCGATCAATCTACAATAGTGGAACACATGAGTAAGACATAGAACATCGTTCTATGATTTCTAAATTTCTCTCTTTTTTTATTTACCGATTAAAGTCTATCTTTAACCGTTGGACGCATGTCTTATTAGGATGAAATCTCTATTATAATCATGGCAAATATGAAGACACTTCAAATTGCTACTTTTGGTTCTGATGGTCAGGATGGGATAGCTTTGGGTATAAGGAGCTTTTCTGTTCATAAACTTGCTTTAATCTGTTTTAATTCTGACAAGAATAGAGCTGAGGATTTTGCAAAAAAAATAAAATCTGTTCTTGGTGTTCCTATCACAATCACAATTGTCACAAAAGAAAATGTTGTAAGAGATACTATGGAAAGTGTTAACGAAATTCTAAATCTTCACGCTAAAGAATTTGAACAAGTTCTGTTAAATGTAAGCTCTGGTGACAAACTCATTGGATGTGCTGCACTTTCTGCTGCATTCATAAATGGAATACAGGCATTCGGGATGGATGATACACATACTGTCCCACTTTTGATGCCCGTCTTAAAGCTAAGTTATAATGAAATAATTTCGGAAGCTAAGATAAAAATTCTAAAGTCAATAAATACTGCAGGAGGAGTAATACAAAGTTTAGAACAATTAGAACAAATCTCTGGCTATGGTAAACCTCTCTTAAGTTATCATGTTCAAGGAGCAAAGGATTCAAAGGGACTGGCAGACCTTGGTTTAGTTGAAGTGGAGAAAGGTGATAGAGGAAAAATATCTGCTAGACTGACAACTTTAGGCATGTTACTTGTAAGTAGCAATACGCTTACTAGAACATCATAATATGATAAGAGATGAAAATGAACTCAAGTTCTTCAGCTAAAAGGAATGCATTGAAAAGAGGATTGATTGCTGGATCTATTACTGCAATTACATATCTTTTGGTAGTAATAATTACAACACCCAATCTTCCATACTTAGCAGCTTTAACCGCAGCAATTAAAGTAAATGGAATAATAGTATTGGGTTTGGCAATCGCAATCGGAGTCCAAATCTATATGTCAAATTATGGGAAAAGCTTGGGGTGTAACATCGTCAATAAAAGAGAAGGTATCGTAGGAAGTTCCAGTAGCATTACACTGAGTTCATTTTTTTCATTTTTCTCATTAGTGCCACTCGGTTGTTGTGGAAGTTGGCTTCTAATACTTTCATTATTACCTTCTGTCTTCGGCAGTGCATTCTCAGTAATTCTGATACAATACTCAAAGCCACTTTCATATTTAGGATTGTTTATAGTAATAGGTTACACTGGCTTTAGTGCTATCAAATTGCAAAAAGGTTTGAAAAAGATTGAAAAAGGGAAAGCTCAGAAAAAAGTATCATTCATGACGTGATGATGTTTGAATATTCTTGACACAGTTTGCAATAGGAAACGGATATTGCTACCTGGAGTTCTGCTATTGCTATTGACCATTGCATTGGTCACAACCCACTTACCATTAAACACAATAACAACAGTAATCGCAGAAGAAAAACATATTGTTCCTCTTGATCAGATAGTTAGTGGAGGACCACCGCCTGATGGTATTCCCTCAATAGATTCGCCCAAATTCAATTCAGTAATTGATGGAAATAAGTTTCTTGGAGACTCGGATAAAATAGTTGGCATAAACATTAATGGCGATATCAGGGCATATCCGCTTCAAATTTTAGTGTGGCATGAAATAGTTAACGATAATGTTGGCGGCATTCCTGTTGCAATCACTTATTGTCCACTTTGTTTCACAAATCAAGTTTTTGATAGAACAGTTAATAATACTATACTAGAATTTGGGACTTCAGGAAAGCTCTACAATAGTAATCTCGTGATGTATGATAGATCAAGCAAGTCACTTTGGAGTCAGGCTCTAGGCGAAGGAATTGTAGGAAAGTATGCAGGCATTAAACTTGAAAAATTACCCTTCGATGTAGCATACTGGAAAGATTGGAAGAAAATTTATCCCCAGTCTAAGATTCTTTCAAAAGATACTGGATCGGCTCGACCCTATGGTGCAGATCCTTACGGGGATTACTATACCACCCCAGATATTTTGTTTCCAGTTTCTAATAGAGATAACAGACTAGGATTAAAGGAGATTGTAGTTGGGCTTGAAAATAGGGATTGGAGCAAGGCTTACAAATTGCAGGATATAGAGAAATTGAAAGTAATCAATGACCAATTTAACAATAAATCAGTAACAATTTTTTCATTTCATCCCATAATGGCAAGGTTATTTGATCCTTTAGTGAACGGACAGACGTTATTATTCAAGTATAACTTTACTAATAATACCTTTACAGATAAGCAGACAGGCAGTCAATGGGATTTTGAAGGGAAATCTATTGAAGGACCAATGAAAGGGAAACAACTTTTGCGATTACCATTTGACGAGGGTTATTGGTTCGAATGGGCAGCATTTCATCCAGGAACTAAAGTGTATTCTTAATTCATTTCATGGATCCGGAGCTTTGTGAATCATTTTTGACATGATTTTCGGGCCCGGAGGGATGCGTGACGATATTAGTGCTAAAAGTAGGTCCTAATTTAAGAATAGAGTACTAAGCTTTAAAGTTTCTGCTATTAAATTTCTATTCCTTCTTCAATGGATATTCTCGTTCCAGTTTCCTATAAAGGTCATCACCACATATCCATGGAAAATCCGGAATATCCACAATCTTGATTCTACCATCAATAATAGTTGTAGGAACTGCCTTTATGTCGTAATCATTCATCTTGGTCTTAGTATCATTACTCATATTGTCTATATCATAAACTATCTGTTTGCAACCTTGACATCTTCCTATCTCTATAATATCAGTAACATGTGTGCAAAGCGGACAGTTGGAAGAGAAAATTTCTATGGTGTGATGCTGTTTCATTTAAACATAAAATAAATTAGTTGCCTATGATTTTTTTCTATTTCAAGTCGAGAAAACCTTTTGAGTCAATTACAGACATGGTTTATTCGTGCCTCTTGATTACACAAGTCTTGATTAATCTGTTGCTTACGGAGTACAGCGCCCACATCAGAAGTGCTATTGACAGTAACCGTAAAGGAGTCTGATAATTTGACAGGAAAGCAGATGCAGTTACTCCCGCTGCACCCAGTGTAGAAATAAGGAAAAATCCTAACGAAGAGCAACTAGCACATGTACTTGAAAGCACACTTAGTGATGACCCAGAGAAGAATGAAGCAGTCTTTATCCTCATTTTTGAGTGTCTAAATACGTAGATATTCATACTTACAACTATACCTAAGAGTATAGCTGTAATGTTTGCAAGAATAAAGCCGACTATTGCATCATCAGGAAGATAAAATATTAGTATTGGATAAAAGAATAGCAACTGGTCAAAAATACTGGAAACAATCCAGAATGTTACTGCGGTTGTTGCTGCAAATGTAATATAGACCCATGTTGAAAAAACCATCTTGAAGGAAAGAATGAATAGGTTTTGAGGTTTGGGTGATGATGATGGAATAGGTGTTTTTTTCTCCTCACTCATAGATGGCATTAACTCCCAGAGATTTTCTTGTCAATTATAGCCTGAAATGAAGGGAACGGGTATGCCCCAAGTAACACTTCGGGATTTGAACCATCGCTCTTCTCTATTATAAACGTAGGTGTTCCTTGATATCCTGATGCAATCGCAAAGGCTGTATCATTTTCAACAAATGATTTGTATTTTTGGCTGTTAAGACAGGAATTGAATTTTTGGCTGTCGAGCCCGTATATTTGTGATGCAAATTTTTTCAAATTATTGGCACTAGCCCATCCTGAATTTTCTTCTCCTTGGTTGCCATACAATATCTTGTAGAAACTCCAAAACTTTCCTTGTTCATTAGCACATTGACTCGCCATAGCAGCAGTCATTGAATCTGGACCATGAGTTACAAAATGTTTGAAAACCAAGTCTACTTTACCTGTTTGAATATATGTCTGGTTGACTGGTGATACCGTATCTCTTGCAAATCTGCCGCAGAAACGACATTGAAAATCTCCAAATTGCACTATTGTGATTGGTGCTGACGTTTCTCCTAAGACAGGTGAACCTTCTTCTCTCAAGCTTGACAGCGACAGATTATTTGTAATCTTTTCCACTGGCTGAGTCACATTCACATGTGGACCTGCAGGCGAAAACCCATTTTGTACGTTACTTCCTTCTTTATGTTCCATTTTATCCTCCCCTTCCATCTGTGAAGTTTGTGCATACGATTGATTACTGAAATTACCCTGAACTGTGAGCATTAGGGACATCACCATAACTACTAGCAACACAGGTTCGATATCTTTTTGGCTCAAATCATTAAAACTATACTTAGAATAGCATTTAAACTATAAAGTTTATAGCATGATAGTAACTATGTCTGACAATAGTATTGGTATGAGCAGTCAGTTGATTTGTCTCTGTCCTCTAGAAGGTATTATTGACATAATAAGCAAAAAATGGGCTTTGTTAATAATAAATGAGATTGGAAACCACGGTAGAATACGCTATAACGAATTGCAAAAAGAATTACATGATATAAGTCCAAAGACACTAGCTGACACCTTAAAAGCGTTACAAAAGGAGAAACTAATCAATAGAGAAACTTTCAATGAAATTCCGCCCAGAGTTGATTATACCTTGACCAAACAAGGCGCCAAATTAAGAGATGCTATAATTCCCCTTCTTAGATGGGCAATATCAAAGAAAGGAACAGTAGTGGCACATTGTTCTTGTAGCAAGATAGAGAAGGGGAAGATTATAAGATGAGGTCAACTAATAATTCGATTTGAATCACTAAGTGAATTCTCCAATGCTATCTTCAGAAATAGTTACTATCATTAGATAAACTTCCTAATTCAAATACTACAGATTTGATAGTATTGGTAGATAGGTATGACGCATAACAATAGTAAGTTTGACCTCGTTATAATCGGTGGAGGGGCAGCAGCCTTCAGTGCTGCTATAAAAGCGGAGGCATATGGGGTAAAGACGGCAATGATTGAGAAGCATGTTTTGGGTGGCACGTGTGTGAATGTTGGCTGTATACCTAGCAAGAATCTACTTGGCGCTGGAGAAGTTCTTCATTCTTCAAGGCATCCATCCTATTCAGCAATATCTTCATGTAGCACAGATTTTGATTTTACTGAAGTAATTCAGAACAAAGATAATCTTGTAAGATTTCTTCGCAGTACGAAGTATCAAAATGTGTTATCAGCACTTGAAAATGTTCAATTTATCGAAGGAGAGGCATCATTTCTATCGAATAAAGTGGTAAAGGTTAACGGAAGGAGAATAGAATCAGATAAATTTATCATTGCTACAGGTTCTTCGCCCGTTATAATTAATGGGATAGATACTGTTCACTATCTTACTAGCGTTGAAGCCTTATCATTGAAACAGAAACCATCTTCAATGATTGTAATTGGCGGCAGGGCTTTAGGATTAGAATTTGCGCAAATGTATTCCCGATTTGGAACTAAAGTGACTCTATTACAAAGAACTGATAGAATCATTCCAAGTCATGAGCCAGAGATTTCAGAAAAATTGGAGGGATATCTTAGAGATGAAGGTATTGATATCTTCACGGGTGCAAAGATAACAGAGGTAAATCAAGAGAATGGAAGCAAGTTTGTCAAATCTGCTTTAGGAACAACCGGAAACGAGCATACATTTGAAGGAGAACAGTTGCTGATTGCTACAGGTAGGAGACCAAACACTGCTGATTTGCATCTGGAAAACGCCCGAGTGAAATTAAGAGAAAATGAAGGTGCAATCATAGTTAATTCAGAGATGCGTACGTCAACAGACAATATATGGGCGGCGGGAGATGTGGTAGGAGAGCCAATGCTTGAATCGGCTGCGGCAAAAGAAGGTTCGATAGCCTCAGAAAATGCACTTACGGGGACTCATAAGAGAATAGATTTTCTTTCCATTCCTTCTGCAATATTTACCTCACCACAGGTAGCCTCTGTCGGACTGACTGAATCACAGATGATACAAAGGTTTGGATTTTGTTCTTCCAAGACACTACAGATGGAGCAAGTGCCTAAAGCTTTGACAGTGAATCAAACCAAAGGATTAATAAAAATGGTTGTCAATCCTGAGCAAAATAACACTATTGTGGGTGTCCATATTCTTGCAGATTTAGCGGCTGACATCATTCACGAAGCAGTTCTAGCTGTAAAGTATAGGCTTACTACTGATGATATCATTGATACTATTCACGTTTTTCCCACCATGACTGAAGCAATAAAATTGGTCGCAACGTCATTTAGACAGGACGTAAAAAAGTTGACGTGTTGTGCTGAATGATTCTATGATAAAGAAACATTAGTTTGATGTTAAAAGATATATCGAATGTTATGATTTTATGAATAAATATTATTTAAAATAAATATGGGCCAGTGGTTTGTGAATCAAATTTGACATAATTTTGGGTTTTCCAATTTTTTCTATTTCACCATATTATTTGTGAAACCCACATAAAAGCACCGATATCGGATCGGGCCCGGAGGGACTAGTCTGATTTTTCAGATGGGTCTAAAGTTTTGATGGTTCTAGAACAACTGCGCCACTAAACCTAAAAGCCCAAGGCCAGTACTTAGTTCAGTCATCTACTCAAACTTTTTTAAAATCATTCTTATTAAAACGAATGAGAATCTAATTGGGTAACATAATCATAAAATCTTCTTCTTTATTAGTTCATCTATGGTAATGAATGCCATAGCGGTAAGATTCCTATCTTCATCAAGATAGTAATTGATTTTTGTATGGCTCACGAGTTTATCTATCACTTTACCTGTCACAAATTTAGTATGTGGCCAATATTTCAAGGGCGGATAATATTTTAGAACCAATCGTTCAGTAAATCTTTTTACTTCCCCAGGGTATTTGTTCTTGTTATCTTTATCTGCCTCAACTTCAAGATTGAAATATTTTACAGTATTACCTTCATAATATTAGAGCCAATCCTTATTTGATTTGATTATATTTCCAATATATCGTTTTATCTATCTTTATTTTGATGTAAATCTTTCCAATACTAAGTTTGGTATATTGAGAATACTTTTTCAGAAACTTAGTGTGAATCTTCCTGATTTCTTTCCTTGATTTTTCTGTTCTTCCATTCATTCCCACTAACGTTGCAC
>VBPX01000020.1 GCA_005877075.1 Nitrososphaerota archaeon
ATAGAGATGGAAAGAGGTCTCTCTTTAGCGTAGGTAGATGTTTGATTGCGGGCTGTTCCTGCACTAGTTATGCTGATAAAATTAAGATAATAGATCAAGAATTACTATGAATACCATTGCTTTAGTTTCAATAAATTCTGGCCCGAATTATAATCTACTGATACAAAGTCCCAAGATTTAGTAAACCGATTATGATAAATAATTTATGAACATGAAAAATATCAAGATATTAAATTTAACCCTGCCAATTATCTCCTTAAGTCTGATTTATGTTACCATGTTAATTGGTGTTTACATTTCTTCTTCAAATAAGGGAATATCCTGCCATGACTGGCCGTTATGTCCAAATAGTTTTGCATTTCCTTCAGAAAAATTCTTTTACGAACATTTTCATAGACTTATGGCAATAATTATGGCCGTCTTTACTGGAGTCTCTCTAATTTTTTTTAGGAAAAGTTCCTGGAAGTTTAACAAAATGGTAGTAATAATTATTACTTCATTAATTGTTGCTCAAATTGTTGTGGGAATCTTTACTGTATCCAGCAAACTAAATCCTATTATTGTTGCTATTCATCTATCTACAGCAGTAATAATTTTTTCTCTAGTTTTTGTTTTACTTAGAGTATCATATATTGAGATTAAAGGTAAGAATGTTTAGAATTCAAAATAATTAGGTTTTGATTATAGGCATAAAATAAATATGGTAATACTAAATTTAATCATACTTTATGTTGAAGTTTATATTCCTAGTCGGAAGAACATTAATAGACGAAGCAAATTTTTATGCGTATATTGATTCTCGATTATTATTCTTATTAAATCAATTTGGAGCTAAAATAGATTTTAGAAATTATAATGCAATTAAAGAGGATATCATTAAGAATAGAAAAGTAGTAGATGGTGGTATTGTAGAATTAGTTATACAAATTTGTAGGGTTTTAATGCCAGAAGGATATGAAAAAATAATCTTAAGATATCTTCTTCCATCAATTGAATTTGCAGAAAAACATTTTGTGTATCTCCGTGACGATGCAATAAGAACACTAGAAATTCTTTGCCAATATTTTAAGATAGGAATAATTGCCAATCAGGATAAGAAAATATTGAAAATTTTGGAATTTCATGATTTGGACAAAAACTTCCATAGTTGTATTCTTTCTTTTGGTTCAAACACAGAACATGATAAAGAAATCCTTGGGATGGTTCTAGAAATGATGAAAAAGCGAGCAACAGAATGTATAATGATCGATGACAGACTTGATAGATATATGCAACATGCAAATATTTTGGGAATGATCACAATAAGACTTAACTCCATATTCAATTTACAGGAGCCTTTAACCCAAAACGAGATTCCAAAATTCACATTAAATAACCTAATGGAACTTGTCAATATACAGTCAAAAATGAGACTGGATCAGGTTAAGTAGGAAATAGCATGAAAATGCTGTCCGTATGATCACTCTTTAATATTCTCCAGAAGGCTATTCATTTCCTCGTCTCCCAATCTATGTTTTGAATTAAACATAGAATGGATCGCACTCCCACCATCACCTGGCTTTCTTGGTACTATGTGTACATGTAAATGTGGTATATCTTGTCCCGCATCTTTACCATTGTGAATAGCTATCAGAGTACTTTGCACACCTGTACCTTTTTCTATAGAAGGTATTATCTTGTGCACTAGACTAAAAAAATCGATCACTTCATCAAGTTTAGTTTCTTGTAATTTTGCATAATGTTTTTTTGTGATAACCAGGGTATGTCCTAGCGTCAATGGAAAAGCATCAAGAAATGCAATGGCATTTTCATTTTCGTCAATTATTCTAGCATCAATTTTTTTTAGTGCAATCTTGCAAAATATGCAGTTATCTGCAGTATCAGCATTCATATTATTTTACTATTTTATCATATAATAAAATATTTCTAAATCTGTAAGTGTCTTGTGTTGATAATACTCTTAAGATGAAATGTTGAAAAGAGATGTAATATGTTTTGCTGCAACGTATTTGTTTATATTATTATTTATAGTAACCATTGGCCGTTCCTTGTCAGTAACAAATCCTATTATTTGCGGATTAAAGCTATGTTTCCTTAAATCTTCCAAAATAGTTGGCGCTAAATCTTCACTTGTAATTATCAAATGACATCCATTGATAGACGCAGTTGAATTTGAAACAAGAAATTCATCTGTAGCAAATTTTGCCAGATCCTCATATTTTATAGGGACTTCATTTATCATTAAATGTGTATTTGAAACTTTAGCCAAATTGATTAGTGCCAAGATCCCATCTGAACCAACAGGATATACACCAACTATATTTATATTAGGATCAATTTCTTTTCCAAAGTCAGGACAATACTTTGAAATTATTTTACCTAAGGAAAACCTAGGTTGGGTTAATGATTTTATTATTTCATTCTTGATGTTAATATCAATAGACTCAAGATTACCTATTATAGAATTCATTTCTCCAATCTGATTTATTGTATAAATACTCAATGGAGTTAATGAACCAAATTTATCAGTCAATATTAATACCATGCCTGGTTGAATGAGATCGTATCTAACTGGTAATTCCTTGGTAGAGTGAGCATATGCTGTTGCTCCAAAAAATAATTTTCCTAATTTGAGTGAACTATAATCATCAAGTAATAAATTATGTTTTGCTGCAAACATGTCATTATTTGTTCTTATCTTGTCCAGTAAATTCTCGTCTGGTGCATCATATATTGGTATTAATTTAAAACCCGAAGTACAACCAAGCAACAAGAGATTTTCCAGGGCGGAGGCCAGTGCAATTGAAGTATTTACTATTGAATCTGGTTCTTCATCAGGATCTATTAACTTTCCTGACGAAATATTTACTGCGGTATATCCCAGCTTATTTCCTCTATGCGTATCAATATAATCAACCAATCCAAATTGTGAATCATATTGCGATGTAGTTGAGAGTACCACTTTTTTTAATTGGTGTTTAGGTGGTTTTTTGCCAAAGAAATTACTTAAAAGATTGGATAAACTTTGATAATCTTCTGCCACTTCATTATGTATTCTCATTAAAGAAATAATTTTCTTATTTTTTAATTCATCCGAGATTGATTCATTGATGTTGTATGTCCTCCTTGTAATATCCGGGTTTTTTCCGCTGTAGTAAAAAGAATCAAACCATGACAAGTTGGCCCATGAATTATGTTTTATCTTTTCAAATGATTTGCCTAATGAGAAACTATCAACCTCATTGGAGCAATTTGATATCCATCCAATTGGATCAAAGCCCAGATTCTGATATTTGAATATATTCTGCCAAAAATCATGAGCCAAAAACTATAACCACCACTTATCCCTAATATACAACACTAATAATGAATCTTCCTAATGAACTAAAAACCCTCCATGTATTATTTAAGTTAGTTTGTCTTACTGAATTAAACTGATAAAAAGAATAATAATTATAAGCCTATTTTGATCAAATTAAAAATAATGCAGATAAATCACGATAAGGGTAGGACAGATGATGCTTTTATGAGCGAAATAAGAAATATGGCGGAAGAATTTGAATCAAAATCTACTCCCGAGATAATAAAATGGGCGTTTGAGAAATATGGTGATAGGATGGTACTGGCGTCCAGCTTTGGTGCCGAAGATGTTGTTTTAATTGATATGATGTGTAAAATTAATAGGAATCTAACTAGGGTGTTTACTTTGGATACTGGAAGACTAAACCAAGAAACTTATGATCTTATTGATAAGATAAGAAAAAAGTATGACATTAAAGTTGACGTGTATTTTCCAAATTCAAGCGATGTAGAAAAGATGGTCGCAAACAAAGGAATGAATTTAATGTATGAGAGTGTAGAAAATAGGAAACTATGCTGTAATATCAGAAAGGTTGAACCACTCAAAAGAGCTTTAAAGCAATTCGACTGTTGGATTACTGGGCTTCGTAGGGAACAAACTGTAACTAGAAACAAGATAATGAAGATAGAAGTTGACATTTTAAACCATAATATCATTAAATTAAATCCATTAGCCGACTGGACAAACGATGAAATTTGGCAATATATACATAAAAATAAAATTCCTTATAACGAACTACACGATCGAGGGTATCCAAGTATTGGATGTGAACCATGTACGAGGGCTGTAAAAAAAGGTGAAGACCGTAGAGCAGGAAGGTGGTGGTGGGAAAATGATTCTCACAAAGAATGTGGTTTGCACTGGAAAGAAGGTAAATAATTATAATTGACAACTGATTTAATTTTACCACATGGTGGTAAATTAATAAACAAATATGTTGAAAAAAATAATGAAGATTTAATGACTTTTGAAGTATCTTCAGATCTAAGAAATGACGCAGAAAATATAGCTACAGGTGTTTTTAGTCCACTGGAGGGTTTTATGAATCAAGATGACTTGGTCAGTGTTCTTAAAGAAGGACGATTGAGAAACGGCATTCCATGGACCATACCTATAATTCTTGACGTAGAAAAAAAAATTGCCACCCAAATGCAGGATCTAGGGGATATTGTTCTTTGTTCTGGTGGAGCAAAATTTGGTATAATGCATGTTGAAGACATATATGGATATAATAAAGACGAAATCGCAGCTGCAGTGTATGGCACTACAGACGTTAATCATCCGGCCGTAAACAGATTATTTAAGATGAAAGAATTCTTGGTCGGTGGAGAATTAGGAGGTTTTAGGATGAAAGAAAAAGATGAAATACAAAAGTTTAGGATGTATCCATCTCAAACGCGTTCTGAAATTAAAAAACGAGGATGGAAAACAGTTGTAGGTTTTCAAACTAGAAATGTGCCACACGTTGCTCATGAAATGCTTCAAAAAGCAGCTCTCAACATTTATGATGGATTGTTTGTCAATCCTCTAATAGGCAAAAAAAAGATAGGAGACTTTACTGATACTCTCATAATTGATACATACGAATCATTAATCATGAATTATTTTCCAAAAAATAGGGTATTATTTTCAACGATCCATACGTTAATGAGATACGCAGGTCCGCGAGAAGCTATACATCATGCAATTATGCGAAAAAATTTTGGATGTACTCATTTCATAGTTGGCAGGGATCATGCTGGTGTAGGAAACTATTATCCACCATTTGCAGCCCAGGAAATTTTCAACGAATATCCTGATTTGGACATCAAGCCTGTTTTCTTTCCATCATTCTACTATTGTAAAAAATGCATGTCATTTGCTAATGAAAAAACCTGTCCCCATGGAATTGAATCAAAAGAAGAGCTAAGTGGAACTATGATTCGAAAAATGGTAAATTCCGGTCAAATACCAGAAAAACATTTAATGCGCCGAGAAATATCAGACTTGATTATTAAATCAGAAAAACCATTTGTAGTGGACTAGAAATTTGATACCTTCACTGAAACTTGGATTGATATTTCCTGTAATCTTTTTGATTATTTATCCTGTAATGTCGATTAATGGACAAAACGGTGTTCATGACATTGTCAAAACAAAGAATTCTGAAAGATTTATTGTCGATTCTGAGGCAACTAATGCATTTCGAAGACAACCATTCGTCTATTATTTCTCAAAGTCCATACCAACGAATTGGCAACTTACAATTCAGAACAATTTATCATATTCAAATTCAGAAAATGCTAAAACTGTAGTAAAAATTCAAGAGCCTTTCCCAAGTGAAAAGTTCATAGAATTAGCAATGTTTAGTGAAAAAACTGGAAAGTTCTGGGTTGCTATTAATACAAATGAGACAGGATACATTAGAGTATATGAAGGAGATAAAGATGGTTGGTCTCGAGACCAGCCAATTTTTGTAGCACATGCAAATAATCAAGGTCTAACTATAACTAATGGCAAGAGAATCATAATTGACAAACTTTCAGTAAATGATTTTATTGTTGGATCAATATCTATATACGGTAAAGATAATTTAAATGAGTCAAACACTTCAAACGGCGGTACAATTTCATTTGATATTCTTTTTGGTAATCCTGCCGAATCACCATTATACTATATGCCATTGATAGTGATGATTGGTATTGGCTCAATTGTATTGTATCTAATTATTACTAAAAAACGAGATTAGGTATTTTTTTTATAATATTTGCATATTTTTGTCAATTGACAGACATTGCACTTTGGATTTATTGGCAAACATATATTTTGACCATATGTAACAAAAGTTTCGTTTATTCTGATCCAATACTTCCTGTCCACAGATTTTTGTAAGATCAATTCAGTTTCCTCAGGTTGCTTAGTATTTACAATCCCAATTCTATTGGAAATTCTATGAACATGAATATCTACTGGGATTGCAGGTTTATTGAATCCATATACAAGCACACAATTCGCAGTCTTTCTACCAACTCCTGGCAATGCAATAAGATCACTTAAATTGGATGGAACTTTGCCGTTATACTTTTTTATTAAAATTTCTGATACCTGTTTTATTCTAGCTGCCTTTACATTGTAAAATCCTATTTTCTGGATCACTTTTTTTAAATCCTTCAAATTTGCTTTAGATAATTCATATGGATTCTTAAACTCAGAAAAGAGTGACTTAATTACCCTAGTTGTTATCTCATCCCTTGTACGCGCCGATAGTATTGTTCCAATTAATATTTTGAATGGGTCCCCATTTTCTTGGATTTGTAAGTTCTTTAAGGCAGTAGGCCTAATAAGATTATTCTTACTAAGAGTTTTTTGCATTAGCCCGATTAGCTTATTGAATTGCATTTTCATGTTCTAAAAATTGATTCACATTATCATTAAGAGTAACGTTAAAAAAAATTCTGGATATAGATTTTCTACTTATGTTTTTCTTTTATTCTGCCTCTACCCGTTTTTCTTGGAGCGATGTTCCCTACTTTTCTACCAGGCGGTGTTGTTCTTCCCACTGATGATTGACGACCTACGTGTTGATGTCTTCCACCACCATGTGGGTGATAAACTGCCGCTTGTGCTATTCCTCTTACTGTGGGATAGAGCTTACCATGCGCCTTCATGTATTTAGCTCTATTTCCTGCTATCAGAAATGGTTTTTCTTTTCTTCCTGCACCTGAAACCACTCCGATCATTGCCTTGCACTTTGCATTCAAAGTTGTAAATTTCCCTGATGGTAATTTTATCGAAACACCCTGAGACGTATGAGAAAACACTAGGGCAGATGATCCAGCTGACTTTACAAGCTTTCCTCCATCTCCAATGTTCCTCTCTAGATTACAAATAGTGGTCCCGTCTGGAATTGATTCCAATGCTAAAATGTTGTTTGGTTTGAAATCCACATTATTTCCAATCTGGATTTTTTCTCCAACTTCCATGCCATCAGGAGCAGGCAAATAGCTATATTCTTTATCAAACTGAATTTTTGCCAAAGGTGCATCTCTCCCCCTTTCATGAACTATGTCAACTATCGAACCAATTTTTTGTTCAGATGATTGTAAATTTGGATATCTAGCAGGTACAATTTTTCCTGTCTTTATGGATTGAAATTGTTTTCCTCCTTTTCCCCTTCTACGTACTAATGGTCTTTTGCCCAAAAACAGTCGAATCAAATTAAAGTATTTCGTGATTTTAACCTTTTGGTAGAATAAGAATTGCCTCGCAGTTTGTTAGCATGATCCTATTGTCAACAATTATTTTTTTTGTCATGACGTTAAGATTGACATGGTTAAACTTTTTTTGCAAATATAGATTACGCTAGAAAAATAGACAATTTTTGTTTGATGTTTGGTTTACTACGATTTGTAAAGAGTAATCCTCAACAAAGGTATAAAGATAGGTACGATAGTAAGTGATATCGTGAGTCAAAACACTCTCTCACTGAAGGTTCTCGAAGCATACACTCGAGACGTAGGTCGTGGAGTGGCTAGAATCGATTATGATTCAATGGACTCGTTGACTGCATCTACTGGAGACGTTATCGAAATACGAGGAAAAAGAAGAACTGTCGCAAAATGTCTACCACTTTATCCTTCTGATGAGGGAAAAGGAATAGTTAGAGTAGATGGCCTGGTGCGAAATAATTCAGGTGTGGCAATAGGGGACACAGTAATTGTACGAAAGATAAAAGCCGTTCCTGCAGAGAAAGTAATTGTTGCACCATTAGAAGCAATTCCGCCTATTGATGAACGTTACCTTGCCGATGCCCTTGAGAGTGTGCCATTAATTAAAGGCGACAATGTCATGGTTCCTTATTTTGGAGGTAGACTTACATTTCAAGTAATTGGTGTAACACCTGCATCAGATGCGGTACTGGTTACTCAAAAAACAATATTTCATATTGCAGAAAAAGGTGAAACCCTTAGAGGCGTTCCTCAAGTAACTTATGAAGACATTGGCGGATTAAAAGAAGAAATCCAAAAAGTTAGAGAAATGATAGAGCTTCCATTAAGACATCCTGAAATATTTGAAAAATTGGGTATCGAAGCTCCAAAAGGTGTATTATTATATGGACCACCAGGAACAGGAAAAACCCTGCTTGCAAAGGCAGTTGCGAACGAAAGTAATGCGCATTTTATTAGTATTTCTGGACCGGAAATTATGAGTAAATTTTATGGCGAATCCGAAGCTCGATTGAGAGAAATTTTCAAGGAAGCAAAGGAGAAATCACCCTCAATAATATTTATTGACGAAATAGATTCAATCGCTCCCAAACGAGAGGAAGTTACTGGTGAGGTAGAAAGAAGAGTCGTATCTCAATTATTATCTCTCATGGATGGTCTTGAGGCAAGAGGAAAGGTTATTGTAATTGCCGCAACAAATCGTCCAAATGCAATAGATCCAGCTCTTAGAAGACCGGGAAGGTTCGATAGAGAGATTGAGATCAAAGTTCCTGATAAACGTGGCAGATTGGAAATATTGCAAATTCATACAAGGAATATGCCGCTAGATACGGATGTGGAACAAGATAAAGTGGCTGCTGTCACCCATGGTTTTGTTGGAGCTGATCTTGAATATCTTTGTAAAGAAGCTGCAATGAAATGTCTGAGAAGATTATTACCCGAGTTAAATTTGGAGGACGAAAAACTATCCCCTGAGGTCTTGAACAAACTTATAGTTACCAGAGCAGACTTTGAGAATGCTGTAAAGGAGGTTACACCTTCAGCAATGAGGGAGGTGTATTTGGAATCACCGGATGTTCCATGGTCCGCAATAGGAGGATTAGAGGATATTAAACGTGAATTACAAGAGGCTGTAGAATGGCCATTGAGATTTCCCGAACTTTATACCAAACTAGGACATTCTATGCCTAAGGGTCTCTTATTGCACGGTTTGTCAGGAACTGGTAAAACACTTTTGGCCAAGGCAGTAGCTACAGAGTCTGAAGCGAATTTCATTAGCGTAAGGGGACCTGAGCTGTTGAGTAAATGGGTAGGAGAATCAGAACGTGGCATCAGAGAGATTTTCAGAAGAGCTAGACAGGCAGCTCCATGTGTCGTATTTTTTGATGAAGTAGATTCAATTGCTCCGGTTAGAGGTATGGGTGGAGATAGTATGGTCACAGAAAGAGTCGTGTCACAATTGCTTACAGAATTAGATGGTATCCAATCCCTTTCTGGAGTAGTGGTGCTGGCTGCGACAAATAGAGCTGATATTATTGATACTGCACTGTTACGTCCTGGAAGATTCGATAAAATCCTGCTAGTTCCATTGCCTGATAAATCAGCAAGACAAAAAATATTAGAGATTCACAGTAAAGATAAGCCTCTTGGATCAGATGTTAACCTGGTCAGAATTGCAGAATTGACAGATGGTTTCAGTGGTGCTGACACCAGTTCTGTGATTAATACTGCAGTATCATTAGTTTTACATGAATATTTGGCCAAATATCCTACACCGGAGGAAGCTGCAAGACATGCATCGGAGGCACATGTAATGATGAGACACATTGAGGAAGGTGTGAAAAAGATTAAAGCTCAAAGAGAAGGTAAGCCGGGAGAGAAAGTTTCGGTTCAATACTATAGATAATCGAGACCAATTCAGAATCTTGCTGCGAATTTATTTTAACACGATCTATGAACCATATTAGTTTGGTCTGGCTAGTTTTTCTCTTATGATTTCATAGGCTTTAGCTGCATCATTCATACCTAAAATCAAAATTATTTCATTTTGCGAGAAAAAGGCATTGTACAATGGAATGCGATTGTTGTATAATATAGAACACACAATTGGTAGTACTTCGTACATATTTTCTTTATCTGATTGAACAGTTATTGTGATTTTGGAAAGCCCATCTTTTATTTCTCCCCTGGTCCCCTTGGCAGATGATTTAAACACGTTTCGAACTTCATTAATATCCTCCGCAAATAGACGAATTTGGTTATTGGTTCTGAACATATTGTACCCACTGCCCAATTCAAATATTTCATCCAAAACTCCGTAAACGTCATCGGCTTCTTGAAAGTCAATATCTATAATGCTCCCCGTTAAAGTCATTCTGACTCCATCGAAAACTGGATGATATTCGTATTCGATTTCATCCAAAGAATCCGCAAATCTTTTAATTGCTACTACTAGAGTATTAATATTAACTTCAGACCTCGTAAGTTTTTCAACTTCTGGTTTAATCTTTTGCGCCAACGCAGTATAGTTTGCTATTCCCGTGCTCAGCGCTTGAAAGAATAATATGTTAGAACCAATTATCTGTTTAACCGCATGGGGCACAGAAAAAGTCTGAGGATACATATATTTTGTATGTGTTCCAAAAGTAATAAACCTTTCTTGTATATCTGATATTCTACCAATTGTACTAAAACTTACAAATTGTTATAATTTGATGCCGAAAGACGAATTGTAAATCTGGGGGGACATGATCAAATTCACTCAAATTGTTCTAATAGAGTTGACAATGAAGCTTTTTAATAAAATTAGAAAGGTGTTAATATTGACTAAGCGTGAATTTATAATCGATATAGGAAAGGAAAAAATTCAGGCATCTGGATACCTCCACAAAAATGTTGCAATTAAATATTTAATGAAAAAGCGAAGGTCCGTACTAATGACAAAAAATCTTGAAAAAGTAGAAAGGCTCTTTGCTGACCTTCCAAGGAAAATAAGCATAATAGGTAAAAATATTACCCACAATTATGAAGTGAATTGGCAACGACAAGGAGTAACTGACTTTGAAGGATCTAGATATGTATTTACTCTCAAGACGTTAGATAATTAAGTTGAATATAGTAATTATCTAATTTTACCTCCCTCTTACATTATAAAATATCTCCAGTCCAAATTAGTAACATAGTATATCTTGGCAGATCATAGAAATTCAGATCACGCAATTCACTTTAACATCCTTCATAAAGAACAGAATACATAGTAGGCTAATACTATCCTTGACTTTTATTCTAATTATAAGATCAATTTAACAATGATGGCTTCTGACTATATTACTTTGATTTCCTTTCAGTGATGCTATGTCAGAGTTGTCCTTTCTTAATTTCAATATCTCAAATATTTTAGAAGAGTATTTATAATATGAAAATAAACCAAATAGCTACATAAACTTAAGTTTTGAATTTGGTGGAAATACTTGAAATATCCTTTAAGAAATACTGTTTTAGAAAAAATAAAAGAGGTAGGAAATTTGTCAGATAATGAGTTATTAAGTAATCTGGAAAAAGATGGAGTACAAATAACAGGAGCTGATTTAAACAAAACGTTACTTGATTTGGAAATATTTGGATTAGTAAGGGTGAGTTGGATAACAAAAGAAAAAAGACGAATAGAATTAGTCACATGATGTATCTTTTCGATTTATGTAACTTGATAGGATGCTAATATATTGTTAAGCGTAATTTAAGAAATGAGATTTCAGTTATACGATTCTCATATTCATCTCACTGATACTGAATATGACAATTTTTTATCGTCAATCCTGATTACATTAAGAGAGATGGATATGAAAGCGTGTTCAGTAACAGTAAACATTTCGACTTCATTAAAGGCAATAAAACTTTTCAATCAGCAAAATAATCATAGCTTTGTCTATAATTTTATTGGAATCCATCCGCAATTTGCAAGCGAAAATATTTCAAGGTTTGAAGAAATTGTTACTTTGCATCTAGACAGTATTAATGGAATTGGTGAAATTGGATTGGATCCAGCCTATTATAATCAAAAAGAAAATACAAAAGCATCACAAGCTCAAGTATTCAATAAAATGTTAACCATTGCAGAAACGTATGACAAGCCTGTTTCAATACATTCTAGAAATTCATTGGATGAAGTTCTGAATATGTTATCTACATATAATTTGAAAAAAGTATGTCTTCACTGGTTTGATGGAACTGAACCACAATTAGAAAAATCTCTTGATATGGGGTTGTATATTTCCTATGGTCCATCGATAGTATATTCTAAAAAAAAACAAAATCTGTTAAAGTTAACAAAT
Source organism: Nitrososphaerota archaeon (assembly GCA_005877075.1). Taxonomy (GTDB): domain Archaea; phylum Thermoproteota; class Nitrososphaeria; order Nitrososphaerales; family Nitrososphaeraceae; genus TA-21. Next base: position 12,399 of record VBPX01000020.1, read on the forward strand.
GAAAGAAAAGTATTAATTGAAACTGATGGGCCAGTACGATATCCATCATGTTTTAAGAATGTGATCACGCTACCTTCCTCGGTTCTAATGAGTGTTGTAAGGAGCATGTCAGAAATTCTTAGCTTAGCTCCCAAGAGTGTGATAGATACACTTAAAAAAAATTCTATTCTATTTTTTGACTAGTATCTAAATATGGTATCCTCATTAAGGAAAGTATAAAATAGCCTTTATGAATAGTCTTTGATATTGAATAGGGTTAAAAAACATTCAACAGAACTTTTAAACAAGTATCCTGATAAATTCAATGTTGATTTTCAACAAAATAAGAAAATAATTGATGAGATCGCAAAAGTTAGATCAAAAGAATTAAGGAATCAAATAGCAGGTTATATAGCCTCATATATTAACAAACAAACAAAAGAGCAAAATAAGAAAATCGAAGAAGATATTGACCAGACTTGATTATTAGTTAACTAACAAAAAATTGATTACATTAAAACTATTGGGATCCATTAAGAAATGTTGCGGTAAAGAAAATATCATAATTAACGAAGAGGAAATTATGATATCAAATATATTTTCTATACTTAATCAAAGTATCAATAAATCAAATAATATTGATAAAGAAAATCTTTTGATTCTAATTAATGGAGTAGATTTATCAATATCTGGTACTGATCAAAAAATAAAATCTGGTGATACAGTAACTATTGCTAATCTAGTTCATGGTGGCTAATCAAATTTAATATTCACTAAACCTTATCTTGATATGAAAGAAAAGATTCAAAACATTGGTATTCTACCGTTATATAAAATAGATTCAACTTTTATATCAATTGTCTGCATTGAGAACATTAGTGTACCAGATATAGGGACAAGTATCGAAACATTTAGAAAACTGTTCCCGGATGTTATGATTCAGGGTATTAATCCGAGCATTATTTATGGAAAAAGGCATATCTTTGAAGTGATAAAGATTATTTTAGAATCCAATAAGAGGAAAATCCAGATTACAAAAAGGTTGGAAATGGAATTGTTATTGAGATTAGTTTGTTGTAATCAAGTCAGTAAAGCAATTGAGGCTGGTGGGATAAAAAATAATGGTTCTGGATGTTTCGTATTACTTTCTGAAACTAAAAGACCCATTATTGATTCGACAAAATATATTCGTAATTTGTTTTTCAAACATAATAGATCTCTTTTGAAGGTAACACAAGCAAAAATGATGTGCATATGTGAAAGACTAAAATTTCCATATAACAAGTCTAATAGAAAAGAATTATTAAAAATACTGACAGAAAAGGCAGCGCTTGTTTCATTGTAAGGTAACTTGCAATATTAACTTATATACTCATTTTTAGTACTGAAAATGTATGAAAGATTATGTTACTTTAGAAATATCTCGACCACTTCGGTATAAACTTTCATTAATTAGGAACAAACATAATGCTTCCAAAATATTAGAATATATCAACGTTTTAAAATCTGAGATAAACGCTTCTGACCATCACATCAAAAGTGTATTAGAGCTGCTCATACTCTTATGTAATTTTCATGGTTTGCATTTTGAAATATTAAGATAACTTAAACTTTCTAGAGCCTTTTAGAAATTCCAAAAGGGAGTGGATACTTAAAATTACGAAATTCTCCTTCTCTCGGGGATTCTAAATAACTATGGATTAGGACATATCCATTTTGAATTCAATGAATAACAACCTTCAGCTAGATATCTATCAGTATCATCAAACGCACTATTTGTGCCTAATCTAAAAAACAACCAGATAGCAAATATTACCACGGCAATCACAGCTCCTATTATAATCAGGCTTAATCTTTTATCAGCTACACTCCACTGTAACTTTGATTTGTTAACATCTTCCGGAAATGTCATCCTCCTCGTACTTCGTTTGGTAACATAGATAATAAGACTTACATAAATCGATCAAACAGTCATGATTACCAAGGCATTTAATCACTGTGCAGGGTCAGTATATTTTTATTCTCATCTTTATCTTCCCTGATATTCAGTTGGCAATATTTTGAATACGTCTACTCAGCAAATTCCTGTAAAATTCCTGCTTCTTGAAAACATAAGAATATATTTTATCATTGTAGAAGTAATTCAGAAATGAGTAATGTGGTGGATGTTATTAGGGAATTACTGAAGCAGATAATGCTATCAGAACGGTATTTCCAAAGGTAGATCCGATACTTGTTGTTAGATTAATTTTTGATCAAAAAGCAAAAAGAGATAACATCTATACCCTAGAAGTTATCCTTAAACCAGATCAAAATACCCAAGAAATTAGAGAGAGAGTAATTAAGGTTACAGGCATGGCACCAGGATTTTATCTTCAAGGAACAAAAATGGTAGTGAGTCATATTCTAAACCTAAACCTGTTAAAGCACATAAATGATTTAGATTTCGTAGTGAGCATCAAAGGAAGTCCATATAGTGCTGGCGGTTCTTCGGATTTCTAGGGAATTAGACCTTGTGCTTGCAAAGGCTTTGAGACAAGTGAACTTCGCTCTGTAGCAGTGATGCTATTATATAGTCTAATCATGATTACAGTATGAATTTTAGTGAATATCCTAAGGCGATTAATCACATTGCAATTAGTGTTCCAGATCTAGACAAAGCTTTGAATTGGTATCAAGAAGTGTTAGGTTTTATAGTAGTGAGGGGTCCCACCGAGCTTAATGCAGATGATCCAAAAATAGGTAATATGGTGAAAGATATTTTTGGAGCCGACTTTAAGAGATTAAAATTGGTTTGGATGTCTTCAAGTAATAACATTGGTTTTGAAATATTCCAATTTATTGATCCAAAATCAGTTAAAGATAATAAACAAATTCAATATATGAAGAAAGGTGTTATTCATATTTCTATCACCGAACCAAACCTAGAAGACTTGGCAAGAAAGATTTCTGAAACTGGTGGAAGGCAGCTTAGTAAGATTTGGGAATTAAACCAAGAAAAACACCACAACGTAGTTTTTTGCGAGGATCCATTTGGTACTATTATTGAAATATATTCTCATAGCTTCGAACAATTTCATGCTAACATGTAACAGTGTGTTGATTCATAATGGGATTCCGAACCTCGCTATTTGAAATATAATTTCACTTTTTCATGTATCCTATTTCAATCCAACGAAATCTTTTCTTTCACAGAGCTAAATATTTGATTTGATCTGAGAATTGAAACACCTGCCAGCTTACCCAAGACTTGGATCAAGATTATCCATTTTGGATAATCTAGATTAACCTTCATTTGTAAATCACTCGTTACAGTAGAAATGATTTCTCTGGAATGTAATTTAGTATGTCTTTTTTCTACCATGACCATGAATGTTTCATTTTCGCAAATTTTTTTGCTTAACTGCTTGATGACATTGTGGATTTCAATAATTTCTGCTCTACAAACCCTTTCTATTGGTATAATCCTTAGAACATATCTAAATCTCCACGGTTCATTAGAAATAATTTCTCTACAATGTTCTGCTATTTGAAAGGGATCAAGAAGAGTATTTACTATAATAATACCCGATATTGAAGTAATTTCAATTGCAGGTCCCTTATCGCCAAGCATATTTAACAACAGGAATAATTCATCAGCGGCATCAGTTTCCCTGTTTCTAAAAGTTGTTACCAGCAAGTTACAATTCATAGTATTAATCTTATTTAGCAGGTCTTAACTATTTTAATAGTTATGTATTCCACTAGGACATATTTTTTAGATTTATTATTTGAAATTAAGATTAAATTACAATAACTTTCGAAAATCCTATCACTGGTTTTATAAAGAAAAATCTAACGTTTTTAATGTACTACAACTTATTGTAATGTATATAATGAGTAAAATCAATATAGTTGAAAATAAACCAGCTTTATTGATTGATGTATTTGATGATAAACAAATTAAGAGACTATTGGTGGTCAGCGATTTGCATATAGGTAATACCTTTTGGTTACAAAAAAGTAATATTGCTATTGATTGGTATGATATTATAAAAGAGATTGAAACGGAATTAACAGATATTGTTGTATCAAACAAGGTAAACTCTATTATCTTACTTGGTGACATAAAAAATAATATCTATAAGGTAGGAAAGGAAGATTGGAACATTATTCCTAATTTTCTAAATTCATTATCTGAAAACTGTGATGTATACTTGATTCCTGGAAATCATGATGCAAAAATCAGATTGATTACACCTGACAATATACATCTAATCGGAGTTAAAGGGATGGTATTAGGCGATATTCTTTTAACACATGGACATACTTTTCCCTCAGAGATTAGATCCAATATTAATAAGATCATTATGGGACACTTACATCCCACATTTTTCAGAGAAAACAGTATTTTAAATGGACAAAAAATCTGGATTTTTTTAAAAGTAAAAAAAGAAGTAATTTTTCCAAGTAGAAACGGAACGTTGGATCTTGTATTAGTACCCTCATTTAATAAATATATTTATGGCGCTAGTAAAATGAAAAATAAAAAAACTAATTCACCTATTTTAAAGAAAATATTGAAAGAAGATATTATAGATAAATGTTTAGTAGTTTCAGTAGATGGAACCATTATTGGGAACGAAAATATTTTAAGGGAAATTTTTTAATGTTGTCTTTACTGAATATTATATTTAGGCAATGGATTTATTGATGGTTTATTCTTGTTTCTCCATTCTAAACAATGTATGAATGAAATTGCGGATTCCACTGTTGTGAGAACCGGGATTCCCATTTCAACAGCTTTTCTTCTAATTTGATATTCATCATCCAGCATTCCAACATACTTTTCTATTGTCGAGGTTGATGGAATATTTATTATAAAATCTATTTTTTTGTCATATAGTAGATCTGAGATATTTGGCTTCCTTATTGGTTCGCTTATCTTGTAAACTTCTTCCACATTTGCAGTAACATTATTCTTGATAAATTCAGCTGTATGTTCAGTTGCTAGTATTTTAAAATTCATGGAATTTATAAGTGAAATCAATGAAAGCATTTTTTCCTTATTTTTTTGACCACCTATCGTTATAAGAGCAGAGCCAGAAAGTGGTAAATTATATCCTGCTGCTTCATAGCCTTTTGATAGAGCATCATAAAAACTATTACCATGGCAAGCAACTTCGCCAGTGGATTGCATTTCAACTCCTAAAACTATATCGGAACCGTCTAATTGCATAAATGAAAACTGAGGTACTTTTATCCCAAAGCCACTAACTTTAAGCCATGGTTCATTAAGTCTGCTAGGTAAATTACCTTTTATAATAGCCTTAGCTGCTAAAGAAATCAAATTAATACCAACTATTTTTGAGACAAAGGGAGTAGTTCTTGAAGCTCTGATATTTGCCTCTATTACATATACTTCATCATCTTTAACCAAATACTGAATGTTAAGGGGCCCTTTTACTTCTAATTTTCTTGCTATCATGTTAGAATAATCTACTATTGTATTCATTGTTTGTCTGTTCAATCTCCATGGTGGTATGCACATCATTGCATCGCCGGAATGAATACCCGCATTATCTATGTGCTCAATTAATGCGCCTATGATCACGTCATTTCCGTTACATACTGCATCTACTTCAACCTCGGATGAATCCTGAAAGAATTTGCTTATCACAATTGGATGCTCAGGGCTGATCTGGGATGCTTGATTGATATATCCTTCCAATTGCTCTTCATTCCAAATTACTTTCATTGCCGCACCACTTAACACATATGATGGCCTTACTAAAACAGGGAACCCCACATTCTGAGAGAAAGTTTTTGCCCCATCCAAATTTGTAAATTTATTCCACGGAGGTTGCTTTATATTCAATGTATCAAGTAATCGACTAAATTTTTCTCTGTCTTCAGCCATGTCAGTATGGACACTATCAGTACCAATAATACGTACTTTTAGTTGACCTAATTTAGGAACAAGATTATTTGCCGTCTGTCCTCCAACGCAAGTAACTATTCCAATCGGATGCTCCTTTTCATATATATCTAGAATTCTTTCTAGCGATAATTCTTCAAAATATAACCTGTCTGATATATCGTAATCAGTAGATACTGTTTCGGGATTACAATTAATGACTGAAACAGATTTTATACCATTATTTTTTAGACCCCAGACCATGTTGACTGTTCCCCAATCAAATTCTACGCTACTTCCTATTCTATAAGGTCCTGCACCTAATACCATTACAGAATTTTTCTGTTTTTTAAAAGCGATATCATCTTTGTTCCCCCCATATGTTAAATAAAGGTAATTTGTTTTGGCGGGCCATTCTGCAGCTAGCGTATCTACTTGTTTTACTACTGGATTGATACCTAATTTTTGTCTTAATTTTCTTGCACTGATCTCTTTCAAACCCAAACATTTTCCGATTTGCAGATCTGAAAATCCATATTTTTTTACATCCCGCATTAAGTTCTCAGAAATATCAGATACATCGACCTCATGTAACTTGTCATATAAATCTAAGATGTTTTTTATTTTTATCAAAAACCATGAATCAATTGATGAAAGTTTACTTATTCTAGAAATGGAAACACCCAATCTCATTGCATTTACTACATCAAACAATATTTCATCACTTGGATACAATAATTTTTGCTCAATCAACTCTAATTCCTCCTTTGCATTTTCTTCATTTCCAATTAATCCTAATTTTCCCGTATCAGTCATTCTAATTGCTTTTTGTAATACCTCTTCAAATGTTCTGCCAATTGCCATTACTTCTCCTACTGATTTCATACTTGTGCCAATCCTTCTGTTTACCAATTCAAATTTTCTGAAATCCCATCTAGGCATTTTTAGAACTACGTAATCTAGAGAAGGCTCAAAACATGCTGTAGTGACTTTAGTTATGCTGTTAATGAGTTCTGTAAGAGTGTAACCAAGACCCATTTTTGCTGCCATATAGGCTAATGGGTAACCTGTTGCTTTACTTGCTAGTGCTGATGATCTCGAGAGTCTAGCATTTATCTCGATTGCGCAATAAGATTCGCTTAAGGGATCTAATCCAAATTGAATATTGCACTCCCCTATTATCCCACAATATTCTATAGCTCTAATTGCAGCCGAGCGTAATCTATGATATTCTTCATTATTGATTGTTTGTGATGGAGCTATTACTATGTTGTCTCCAGTATGAACTCTCATTCCTAAAACATTTTCCATATTGCAGACTGCAATGCTATTGCCCGAATTATCTCTCATCATTTCATATTCTATTTGTTTCCAGCTTCCAATGTATCTTTCAATCAAAACTTGATTTACTAAACTTAAAGATAATCCACGTTGCACAATTTCCTGAAGCTCGTATTCATTATATGCGACTCCTCCTCCCTTACCTCCTAGAGTATATGCAACCCTAATTATTACTGGATAGCCTATTTTAGCAGCGACATCCAAAGCTTTTCTCAAATCATATGCTGGAGCACTCTCAAGAACAGGAACGTTACTCTTTATCATAGCATTCTTAAATAGCTCCCTATCCTCAGTAACCTTTATGCTCTTTATTCGAGTACCTAATACCCGTATTCCATATTTATCTAAAATTCCTTCATCATGTAGTGATACCCCACAGTTTAATGCAGTTTGACCACCAAAACCTAACATTATTGAATCAGGAAGCTCTTTTTCTGCTATTTGTTTAATATAATATCCATTCACTGGTAACAAATATACCTTGTTAGCGAATCTTGTATCAGTTTGAATGGTTGCTATATTAGGATTTACCAGGATGGTTTTAATTCCTTCTTCATTTAAAGCTTTGAGACATTGCGAACCGGAATAGTCAAATTGGCGGTCAGAATTTCTGACATTCGCCCGCTTCTCCGATTTTTATTGCTCCGCTCCCCAACACTATTGTTTTCTTTATTGTTTCATTCTTTGGAAAATTTTCCCACCTCCATTAACTTTACCACCATGAATAGACTTTTTCTTTGATTCAGTCTGTTCAACAAGATCTTTAAAACTTTCAAATATGTGTATGCAATCATAAGGACCGGGAGATGCTTCGGGATGAAACTGTACTGCGATTATAGGTTTTGATTCATGTTTGATACCTTCAATAGTATTGTCATCAGAATTAATGTACCATGTTCTGAATCCCGTCTTATCAAGAGTGTTTGATTTTATGCCGTATCCATGATTTTGACTTGTAATAAACGTTTGCTTAGTATCGACTTCAGTACAACCTTTATTTTGACCCCTGTGCCCAAATTTTAACTTATACGTATCACCGCCTGCAGCAAGAGCAATAATTTGGTTACCTAAACATATTCCTAACATTGGTAATGGTGAATTAAATAATTTAAGAACTGTTTCAATCGTACTGCTGCACATTTTTGGATCCCCAGGGCCATTACTTATAATAATACCTTTTGGCTTATATGAAATTATCTTACTAAAGGATATATTCCATGGAACACGAATAACTCTGTAGCCTAGCCGCAAAATATTACGAATGATGCTAAATTTAGTACCAGTATCAATTAATACTATGGGTTCTAAGGAAGGATCTCCATATTGGGTTGTTTCATCAACTGATACTTGAGACATAAAATTAAATCCATCATATTTTGTCTTCTTAATCGTATCTAATAGATCCTTTGGGTTTATTTGATTTTCTGAAACTGAAAGTGCACCCTTCATCACTCCCTTTATTCTTATTTTTTTTGTAAAGTCGCGAGTGTCAATTCCACATATTCCAGGTATTCTTTCATCATATAACCATTGATCTAAAGTTTTATCACATTCTCTATGACTTGCCCCATTGCAAAGCTCGTGAACTATTAACCCGGAAACTTGAATCCTATCAGATTCGAAATATTTTGGTAAACCATAGTTGTCCATAATGGACTTGCTCGGTACTCCATAGTTTCCAATGAGTGGATATGTCATACACAATATTTGCCCTCTATAGGAAGGATCGGTTAAAGTCTCAGCATAACCAATCATACCTGTATTAAAAACGAATTCACCGCCAACAGTTTTAGGATAGCCAAAACCTGTACCTCGGTACGTTGTACCATCTTCTAAAATGGCCATTGCATTAAGGCCTATGTGGTTACTATGAATTGTAGGAATTTTGACCCTCATACACTTGTAAAATATCGAAATTTAAATTTTCCTAACTTGATTCAACATAAATTGCTCACAAGTTGCCGTTCATATATTAAATCATCAATTTCGCTATTGATGAATCTTAATTAATTTTCTACTTACTTTAACCAATCTATAGGTATGTCTTGATATAATCCGTTCGGTAATATTCTTCGAATTGAAATAGGTAGAACCTTAGCATCCAGTTCTGCAACGGCGATTAGTAGAGTGTCGTTAAACTTGTTTGACGATTCAACCAAAATTGGAGCACCTAGTGAAAGTTGCAAGGACCTAGCGCCTATTATTCTTGCACGTTCAAATCGGGTTAATGTGGGAGGGCCTATCAAAACTTGGCTGTCTTGAGGTGTTATTTCCCTTGACTGAAAGTCCATTTCCGGATAAACTACAACCTCGTCTTTAGGCCTACCGCTCTTTGACTCCACTTCAACAGATTCTACTATCTCAATTTTGGTTTTTTTTCTTGACTTTTCCTTCTGTTGCGAATTTTTAATCTTTGTTTCCACCTTTTTTACTTTGGGCGGGTTTTTTACTTTGGGCAGTTTTTTTTCCTTATTTTTTCCAGAGCTAGAACGTCTTAAAATCAAGAATAAAACCAAAAAAAGTGAATATATAATTAAATGTTGCTAATAAATGAACAAATTAATAGTAACCTAGAAAGTAAATTAGAAATAGAAATGAGCTGGAGCACACCAAACACCGTCTCGAGGATCCGTATAGTATTTGAAGTTATTGGAAAAGGGAAAGTGATATTAGAACTTGTTCGTCATCTTTCACCAATAACTTTTTCGAACATGATTAAAATATTGCCCTTCTCAGGAGGATTGCATTTTTTGGGGCATAACATAGGATATGTGGAAACTGGATTAAACGTAGGGGCCGAAAAACAGAAATCTGTCTTTAAAAGAGGCGATTTGGGGTTCATGATCTCCAATGGTTCAATTTGTGTCGTACTGCAAGATATTAAGGGAATCCACATGAATCATTTGGGTCATTGTATTGAAGATCCTCTCTTGTTAGAATCAATTGAATCGGGAGAAATCATATTTATAAAGCGGATCTCCACATGAAAAATAATCAAGCATGGGAGCTATGTCACCGATATTTCCATCACTCAAATGTCATCTATTTGAACCCAGCAAAAAAATTATCTGGACCATAGTTGGAAAGCATCATGAATATTGGATAGACTTAGATTTGGGTTATTGCTCATGTGACGATTATTATTTTAGAACACTTTCTGGCAAGGGCATGTGCTATCATTTGGATTTTATTAAAGAAAAAACAAATTCAAGAGTTGCCATGGTTCACTTTTCTGATTCAGAATATTATGATTTTGTAAAGTCAGTGGTCAATGACAATTTTCTGATGATTCGTAACGAAAAAATTGGTCTAGGTTGAGTCGCACAGTTGTGTTAGAATCTTATTCGTGATAGAAATTGACACAATATAATAACATCTTGATTGTAGGTTCTGGTGGAAGAGAACATTCGATAGGATGGAAGCTTTCAAATGATACGGAAAAAAAAGTTTTTTTTGCTCCAGGAAATGGTGGAACCGAAAGAAATATCGACATAGAATCTGATAATATAATGAAACTTTTTGAATTTGCAAAAAAGAATAATTCCTTAACTATAGTAGGACCTGAAAAGCCTCTCTCATTAGGAATTGTTGATTTATTTGAAAGGGGCCGACTACCTATTTTTGGTCCCAATAGAAATGCATCCCGGTTAGAATCAAGCAAAGTATTCGCGAAACTTTTTATGCGTAACACGGGAATTCGAACAGCTCCTTTTTCAATCTTTTCAGATCCAAATAGGGCAATAGAATATGTCCGCTCATCCTCAAAAAATGTTGTTGTTAAAGTTGATGGCCTAGCGGCTGGTAAGGGTGTTTTTGTATGCGAGAATGATGGGGAAGCAGAAGTAGCCGTACGCAGGATCTTTGTTAATAATGAATTCATAACTTCTGACAATAAGATTGTCATAGAGGACAGGATCTATGGGGATGAGGCTTCCATTATTGCTATATGCGATGGAAAATCGACAATACCATTAGCATCAAGTCAGGATCACAAGAATATATTGGATGGAGACAAAGGACCAAATACTGGTGGAATGGGAAGTTACTCTCCAACACCTCTAATTACAGAAAATCTTGGTAACAAGATTACCGAGAAAATAATGCAACCGACAATAAAGGGCTTAAATAACCTTGGAATTAAATTCAAAGGTTTTCTATATGCAGGAGTTATGATAGAGCGCGGATCAAATGAACCTTATGTTTTAGAATTTAATGTTAGAATGGGTGATCCAGAATGTCAATCTATTTTGTCAAGAATGGATTCTAATCTATTGCACTATCTGGAAGCAGCCATGGATGAAAGACTTGACTCCATGCCACCAATAAAATGGAAGAATAAACATTCAGTTTGCGTAGTTATGGCTTCAAGTGGTTATCCCGGAGAATATCAATCAGGAAAAGTTATTCATGGACTGGATATAAAACTTGATAACGATAACGATACTTATGTATTTCATTCAGGCACTAAGAAAAATTCGAGAGGAGAAATACTTACCAATGGTGGCAGAGTTCTGTCAGTTACATCATTGGATGATACTCTTGAAGGAGCCAAAAATAGATCCTATTCTGTCGCATCTCAAATACACTGGGGAGAAAATGAAGAATACTACAGAAAGGATATTGCATTAAAAGGCATTAAATATATGAAATCCCCCTTCAGTAACTAACATATCTATTTTCTTGTCATGTGGAAGTCTCGGTAAACGAGTTTTCATTAATTGAAAATCATATGCTAGGCCTATGCATTTTGAATTTATTGCATTCGTCAAAAATTTATCATAATAGCCATGACCATAGCCAATTCTATACCCATAAGAATCAAATGCAATTCCCGGAATGATCAAGAGATCCATGTAATTTACATATCCATTTGTTTTCTTTGGTTCTTTAATTTTGAATCTATTTGTGTCAAATAAATTGGTATCGAAATCATTTTGTTCCACAATATAATAACGCATATCGTTATTCACAATTCGTGGTAACAATAAAATCCTTCCTGATTTCAAGACGTAATTAATTATATCCCATGTTTCAACTTCTGAACCAATAGGAATATACGCTCCAACAGTTCTGGATTTAATGAATTCGGTCGTTCTAATGAGAGTACTTTGAATTAGTTTGCTTTTCATGATTTCTTTTCTTGATTGGTTAATTTCGCCATCTTAACTATGGTTAATTTTGTTGATGAGATTAGTAGCAAGAACGGTGTTTTTCAATAACATTGTCACAGTCATTGGACCCACACCACCTGGAACAGGAGTTATGTAAGCTGCTTTTTCTGAAACAGATTCGAAATCTACATCACCATGAATTTTTCCATTACTTCTTGAAATTCCAACATCAAAAATAACAACACCCTCTTTGACCATGTTACCTTTGAGAATAAAATTTTCGCGATTTCCAACAGCTGTAACGATACAATCAAAGTTTCTTAATTTTTCTTCCAGATTTTTCGATTTTGAATGAAAAATTGTTACTGTGGCGTCACGATACATTAGTAAGATGCTTAAAGGTTTTCCAACTAGATTACTTCTGTTTATGATTGCGACATCCATACCATTAACATCAATATTGTAAAAATCTAATAATTCCATAATGCCTAGAGGAGTACATGGTATGAGTTTTGGTGTACCTTCTAGGAGAAGTCCTAGATTATACGAAGTTAATCCATCGACATCTTTCTCATGATTTACCATATTAGTTACAGAATTTTCAATTTGTTGTGGCAATGGGATCTGGACAAGTATTCCGTGGACACTTTCATCGCGATTTAGCTTATTTATTGTATTGACTAACTCGTCTTGCATTATATCATCTGACAATCTAAAATCTTTAGTTAATATTCCAACACTTTTTGCCGCAATTTGTTTATTCTTGACGTACGTTGCTGAAGCTTGATTATTTCCCACTAAGATAGTAGCTAGACACGGTTGTATTCCTCTGCTTACTAATGCTGACACCTCTTCTTTGATCGTCTGTTTTATTTTTTGAGATACTAGGATTCCATCTATAATTTTACTCAAATATTCTAAAAATTCACAGTGTCATTTTTTTGCTTTACTGTATCTTATTTCTAATCGTCTTGATTTCATTCGCTATTAAGTAACGATTACCTTTCTATCTTGAATAAGTAACCTTTTTTCAGAAAAAAGCTTTACGCAATAAGGATATAACAAATGCTCTTGTTCAAGAATTCTGTCTGAAAGTGTATCATATGTATCAGTTTCTAAAACTTCTACATGTTTTTGTGCAATAATTGGCCCTGAATCTAATCCCTCATCAACAAAATGAACTGTGCATCCAGTTATTTTTACTCCATGATCCAACGCTTGCTTTTGGGAGTTAAGGCCAGGAAATGACGGTAATAGTGATGGGTGTATATTCATGATCCTTAACTTGTATATTCTAACAAATTCTGAACTTAAGATACGCATGTATCCGGCCAAACAAACAAGCCCATTCTCAGGCTTTACGTCATATTGTTGTAAAATGCCAATTATTTCCTTATCAAATTCCCATCCTTTTAATTTGTTTGAGATCACACTTGTGGGAATTCCAAACTTTGAAGCTTTTTCAAGACCTTCTGCTTCTGGTTTACTGGAAATTACTACTTTTGGGCGAACTTTAGATCCTTCGTCTTGTATTAGAAATTTTAGAATTGATTCCATATTACTACCTCTGCCAGAAATCAAAATTCCAAGGTTTATCAAATATTCCTATTGTGGATTATTGAGATTCTTAAATGTAATGAAAAATTATTTCCAAATGTCGTCAACACAATTGTCACTACTAACTAACAAATTGATATTATCTTCATAGCTTCATTAATCATTCGTTACCATTGAGAGTTATCAAGTCGATCTGAATAATGTAAATCTAAAAAAAGGCATCTGACACTACACAACGCCAATTTAAGTTGATGTAAAAATTACGACCCATCAGATAAATGGGTGATACCTGGAATATCTCAGGTCCAGATCAAAATTAGGAAGCCGGTTTTTCATTTGGTATTTTTGTATTTTTGTATCTAAATTTGTCCAGCTTTATGAGTTCGTGGTAAGATCCAAACTGTGAAGTTTCTGCCATATCCAACAAGGATTCATCATCATCTTTTTCATCAAAAACTTTAATGATTTCGTAAACTGAATTTCTTTGCGCCGGTACTCTTCCTGCTGACGTTATTAACGATCTAATTTCTTTTGGTTTCATTATTTGTCCAAATTCAGACCCTGCTGAAGTAGAGATACTTTCATTTATTAGCGTTCCACCAAAATCATTAACTCCGGATTGAAGAAGTAGCTGGGACATTTTTGCACCTTCTTTGACCCATGAAACTTGAATGTTCTTTATGAAATTGTTTAGCATAATCCTTGAAATGGCATGCATTTTTATCACGTCTTGGCCAGTTGGACCTGGTGATACTCCATTTACCAGATTTTTATTATACATTGGGGCTTCTTTGTGAATAAAGCTCAATGGAACAAATTCTGTAAAACCATTAGTCTCTTTTTGAATAGATCTTATCAATTCTAAATGTTTAGCTTTATCTGCTGATGTTTCTACATGACCGTACATAATAGTCGAAGTCGTAGGTATTTTCATCTTATGTGCCGAGGTAATAACATCAATCCAATCAGATACTGAAATTCTTCCAGGGGAAATCAAATCACGCAGATTTTGATCTAAAATTTCTGCTGCAGTCCCTGGCAAACTTCCTAACCCAGATTCTTTTAACATGCTTAAATATTCTTTAACAGATAGTCCAGATCTATTTGAACCGTACAAAATTTCTTCGGGAGAAAAAGCATGTATATGTATGTTTGGTAACTCTTTTTTTATAGCCTTACATATATCAACGTATAAGAATCCATCCATGTTCGGCGGCAATCCTGCTTGGATACAAATTTCAGTTGCACCTAATTTCCATGCCTCTTCAGCCCTTCTCACAATTTCTACTATCGGAAGAAAATAGGTTTCCTCATTTCTAAAATCTCTACTGTACGCACAAAATCCACACCTTTTGATACAAACGTTAGTAAAATTGATATTCCGATTGATAACATAGGTTACATTATCTCCAATACTTTTTTTCCGTAGTACGTCTGCAACAATTGCAGTCATTATCATTTCAATACCTGTTGAATCAAATAATTCGGTCGCCTGTTCTACAGATAAATTCTTAGAATCAAGAGATTGATTCAAGATATCTGAAATGACTGGATCTATCTCCTTCATCATAGATTCTAACATCA
>VBPX01000038.1 GCA_005877075.1 Nitrososphaerota archaeon
TGGCCATATTTTCTAATTATGGTGGCTCTAGGATGGATGAATCTTGTATGGATGAGCTTGTTTGCAATAATAATTTTTGGTGAAAAGATCTGGTCGAAAGGAATATGGATTGCAAGATTTGTTGGAATCATTTTGGTTATATTGGGAATTTTAAGTAGTCTCGGTTTAATTGTACTCCATGACAGTATGATGGTTATGAATAATCAAAACATTAGAGAAGAAAAAAAGATAATGGGGGAAGACAAGGAAAATACTACTCTTAATGAAGATAAATCGGATTTGGATAAGAAAGATGTTATGTCGCCTGGAATGAATATGTAATTCTGTTTTTAGTCCAATATGACTGCTGTTAGTTTAGAATCAAAAATAAACGATTAGTATCAGCATAATTCAAAACTAAAATGAGTTAGGGGTCTGAGGTAATGGACATGCGCTTTCTGTGGCTTGACCTTGTAAACGATAGTTCTTTGTATGTCATGTGCTTTTGTCTAGATTATTTTCCTTTATGAACACATCTGACCTAAAGGCATTAAAGAAAAAAGGGGATCCTGAAAATGATAATGGTGAAACTGGTCCCTGAGTCATAAACGAATATTTTCGGGTTTTTGTATTAAATGAGCTTGCTGGATCCGTAAATGTCCTATAGAGATCGATGGCTTTTTCATCCGATACTATTTCTCTAAGTGTGATTAAATCGCTACCTAGTGAAAGTCCAAATCCGAAGAAAATGATTCTTAATTGCTGAAGTATATCCCTGTGAATACTAGATAATGATGTGCTGATAAAGAGCCATCCTAAACCATACTTTCTGGTGGTCCTTACTGCATCTAGCAAAGTTGTCCTCAATTGTTCAAGGTTCGAATCCACAAACTCGTCTTTCCTTGCATATCTATGGGCTTCATCCAGCACAACCAGCGTATTTAAGGAAGTATTCTTTTGCCAAGTTCTTTCTCCCAGGCGAACCAATCCTCCAAGTAACCGCTTAAGTATTAAAGATTGGATAGTTGTATTCCAATATTTTAGCTGCATTTTGTGGGCAGTTTGTTCAGAAAGATCTACTACAATAAGTGGTTTTAAATTCCAAGAAAATTTCTCCAAAAGACCATCTATCGTTATTGCATCTCTTCTATCTTCAAATAGACTACAAATTGGAGTCCAGAATTGAGAGTACAAATCATCTAGATTTTTTTGATCCAAGCTAGAAACTAGATTATTTAGTCTCTTTCTTGGTTCTAGAGTTGAAAATATGAGAATCTGAATTTCTTCTTTACGTAATTCATTTATGAAAAGATCAAATGATTCTTTTTTTATCAGTTTAGTTAATGTTATTTTATTTTTCAGTTTAGGTATTAATGCGTCTATTGCGTATCTCCTATTTGCGCCGTTAATGGTTAGCTGATGAAAGAATTGTGATTGCAATAAAATTTCTTCAAACAGTGTCCACCTATCCAAGATGAGATTTCTAACATTTATCGTTTGGACTTCTTTATTTAATGAACTTAATAATTTTTTCATATTCAAATAAGAGTCGTAGTTCTGGTATTCCTTGTTCGTGTTGTTGTTATAGTCATTTGTAAAACTCTTTGAAAACTCTCCGACAGGGTCCAGAACCAACAATCCCATCTGTGAATATTTAGAATATGCAGTAAGAATCATCTTGGCCAAAGTTGATTTTCCAGATCCAGTTATCCCGAAAATTCCTAAATGATAGGCTTCACCAGCACCGTTTTCACCATAGTCAAAATGCTTGAACCACATTGGCAATTTAGTTTTGGATCCATAACTATTACCCAAATAGAATAAATTGTTCTTTTGCTTTTCTAAAATAGCACTTAAGATACTGTCATTTACCTGATAAACATATGTTCCTGTAGGTGGAACGGTACCTAATAAACTCGGTTCAACTAAATTCTCAGAACTAGTAAAAATAGCGCTACATAGTAACTTTCCTATATGTACATCCTGTATGCCACTAATTGGATTGACTGATCCTCTTTTTCTTGCTACAGATTTTATCGTAGGATCCTCCAATAAAAAGTTCTTTAACGTGATTTCTATAATTTGACCAATTGCATAATGATTCTTGGAATCCTGTAAGTATTTAAAAATGGCCAATTCTCCCACAAGTTGTCTTGTAACGGAAGATTCTATTACGTCTAATACAAGTTCAATAGTCGAAGATGGTGATCCAATTGTTCCCAATATGGAACTGTTTTTTAGCAAATAATTAATTTTTTTATCAACCGTATTTTCTAAACTTATTTCCATATTTATGATCCCCCTTCAGTTCTGTATGAATGCATCAGAAAAAATATATCTTTTTCACTATGATCATCTAGTTCATTCATTTGTTTCATTATGATTTGTTTATAAGCTGGAATAGCTGGTGCCATATGTTTGACAATTCTATCAGCCATATAAAGTGGGAAAGGTTCCATTATAGTGGGTATTTGACATTGATTTTTTACATTACTTAAAACAGTATTTAATTTGACTTCATCACGAGCTATTGCTGATGGCATCTCAATTCTCAATGCAGGACACCATGAATGCGGTTTATAGTAAACTACACATAGGTTTTTTATTCCTAAAATTACTTGTTGCATCAAAATTGTTAGTTCTTCATCTTCATATGGCAATCTTATATGCCATCCTTCTTCGTTTGTAAATAATTTTGGACGTGTAAATTCTCCGGGATTCAGTATCAAAGTTAGAATCGCTCTATCGTCATAATTTTCAGGCCAATGGAGATTTTTACCTATATCGTTCCTTGATGTATACTTTGGTATTCCCAGATAATATTTGTCAGTATTTTCAAATTCCAAAATTTTCTTGTAAGAAATCAAAAAATCTTTGAAATCTTCCTTGATTTTGTCTGAAGACTTGGTATTAATATTTCCTATAAAATTGATTGCTTTGTACATATGGATTAATGCCGTCGTAAGGGATCCATCAAGATATATGATATCGTACTGGGCACTTGCTCCTAATTTGATTTCCATTTCGACCATAATAGCTCTGGCTGCAATCATGTTTTCAGGATTGTGTTTTTCTGGACTAACAAACACGTCATGGTCGGGGGCAACCTTTTTTTCATTCTGTAATTTTTCATTAATACCTTGTACCTCGACGGCAGCTGCAAATAGTAAATCGCTTCCCAAGAGACGATCTATTGCATAAGCACCATCTACTCCACATGAAAATAATGGTCTAGTATTTTCAAATTTAACATCATTATCTAGTAGTCCTGTTTGACCGAGTTGCACGCGCAATTTTTCTCTTTTACTATGGATATCATGAAGTGAGCTTTCAAGTATACCTCCAATTTCGTCAGTTTTCTGTAACATTTTTTCTACTAATGAAGCAGGAATCTCTAAAAAAGGCGGAGAATCGACTTCATACATAGATTTTCAACCCAACAGACTCAATTTTGCTAATAAGGCATTAAAATAAGACAGTTTTTGAATAGCGATTGATATCGATTCTATATATACAGTTATACTCATTTTATGCCATATAGTGAGAATGAACTTAGCTTTATGCCTTTCTAATAAATCCTAGATTTTGCCGTTTTTGCGACATTTAATCTATGCTCTGCACCCGTATTAGTTCGGAAGGCTTTTCATTGAATTGGTGTTCATAAATGATATGAGACCTCAGTTTTTTTTAACTTTTAGTACATCCGGGAAATCAGATAGAGTTTATATAACATTACTGTTCAGGTAAATGCCCAAATTGAGGAATGATAGCCTTGAAAGTCATCGAGGTGTGGCATTAATTATCTACTAACAATAGAATTGTTAGTATTGTAGATGACGAGCTGGATATTACTGATCTTTTTCATGATGCGCTATGTGGGAATATCGATGGGATTTTAGTTGCTACTTTCAACGATCCTGTGACAGCTTTAGAACACCGCTGAAAATAAAGATACCTACACTCTGGTTATTTCTGATCTAAGAATGCCAGGTCTTAATGGTTTGGAGCTACTGAAAAAGTTAAAGGGTTTAAATCCTAATGTAAGAACGATATTGATGAGTGCTTATAATTTTGAGGAAGATGAACTATTCCAAACATATCTATTCAGAAACCTGTTACTATAAATGAGTTATGTCAAAGGGTAAGGGACGAATTTCAAGCCTATCAATTGGTTTCACATTTAAAATAAATTCAATAGTCCAGGTTTAGCAAAATTGCTTTAAAAATTAATTTTATAACTATCTTAATATTGGCATGCGTTAAATCATCATCCCCAATAAAAATTGAAATAATTTCCTGTTACTTGTCTTGGTAAGCCAGATTTTTTGACACTAAGCCGTTCACATCATCATTTAGATATTTGATCCAGTAATTTTTTAAGTATTGAATCATTTGTTATAATAGTGAATGTTAAAGTTACCGCACTCTTAACAGTTATTGTAATATCATCAATATATATATTTTAACGAATTCATATAACATACTATTCGCTGATTCGGATAAGGATTTTTGTTACGACCAAATTGGTGATGGTCACTTCTGCTTTGATACTAAAGAAAAGTGTAAGCACGAACAGAAACATGATAAAATAGCAGAAAGTCATTGCTATAAAGAAGATTAACTTTTGCCCACCGAAATTGTATTTTTGACTATTCACTTATGCAGAAAGCTCTCAATTCACTGATGGACTATATGTTCTTAAAACCTTAATATTCAATTATTTTGAACATATGACTAATTACTGCTGAATCTTTCGAAATATACCCTTAATGAAAATCAATATAGTTTAATTGTATCTATGTGAAACATCATCGCTAACTCTAATACGAGTTGCTGAGTTATTGCAAAATATGTATAATAAAGAATCTTGCAGAGGATGTGGAAAATATTTAATTCCTTCTGCTACTTGTAACATCTGTAAGGAATATGTTTATTGGATTTGTAATAATTGCAATGGAATAGAAGAGGTATTTCATTCGCATAATTACTGCAGACTCTCATTCAGTAAAGACTTGGACAGTTATAAATCCATTATTGATAAATCTGCTTTATTTTGGTGTGCTTTAGAAGTATGGTATTGAATCCGTAAGATAGAAGTTAATTCCAATCGGAGAACATGTTTGTAAGTTATCACAATCATTATTTTTGGGTTTTCTAATGTTTCTCTTCACCATACTATTTATGCAATCGCATAAAAGCAATCATATTGGAACGGGCATGGAGGGATTCAGCACAAAATTATCTCTAAAAGAGGATTCAGATACATCAAGATATTAAAATTCTACACTCTTACATTGGGGCCAGCGGTTTGTTAATTAAATTGAGATCAATTTAGAATTTACATGTTTAAGTGATTGATTAATTAATCAATTAATTGATTAATCATATACCTGTATTTTCCTAGCACCAACCTCCTGTACCATATAAAAATCACTAGCTATTTGAGTAATATCTCCAGTAGCTATTTTGTCGTGACTTCTTTTTCTCTTAATGCTATTCTAAATGGACTTTTCTCCTTTTCATTAAATTTAAGCCAAATCTTACCCACGTTGACAATATTCTTAAATTCACATTCCCATACTAAATTATAGACAGTATCTAGTGCCTGTCTACTGATTTTATTTTTCCTTACAATAACAGATTGAATATCAGGTTCGTTGCAAAAATATATTCTTACTCTCATAGATTCTTGCTGTTACGTTGTGGGGACCAAATAACCTCACCGACTCAACCCTTCGCTTTTCGGACGACCTTAGTAATCTTCTGGTTCCATATTCCATATGTTTAGTTTATCAGGATATAAAAGGCATAAGAGTCTAGACCCAAGGGGATGAGAATTGCTTTTGACTCAATTTTTGAGCCCAAAGGGGTTTGTATTTTAATTTCAAAATTCTTCAGGGCTGGACCAATCAATATAGTCGTCGGATACATATTCGTTTTTGTGTCCTCTTGGACATGTATGGGAGGTTGTACCATGAATAGCTGAGAGTCGTGAATAGATCTAAATGGTCATGGTATTATTCTGATACACTTTTTAATTAGTGTGCACAATGTATTATTAAATATGGTGGATCTGATTTATGGTCGTGGAATAACGGATATTTTTCGTGAGATTCCTCTATACGTTACCATATTCAAGAAATATGTTAGTATCAAACTCTTTCACACGAAACCAGCATTGTATGGTTCAGCAGATATTATCAATATTTGTAATCTTCACTGCTCTCACTGCTACTGGTGGTTAAACAGAAAGGAGGATAATCACGAATTAAGTGTAGAAGAGTGGAGACAGACGATTAGAAAAACCTTCAAGAAGCAAAAGCTATTTGTAGTCACATTAGTTGGCGGCGAGCCAACAATGAGGCCAGAAATAATAGAGGTATTTTGTGAAGAAATGCCTAAGAGGATAAGTGTAGTCACAAATAGTTATTTCCCACTGAAGAGATTTGACAACCTTTACTTCTACTGGGTATCATTAGATGGAACTGAAAAGGCTCACGATAAGATTAGGGGACAGGGCTCCTACGCCAAAACTAAAGATAACATTCTAGAGTATATTAAGGGCCCTCCTCGCAATGGAAAACCTGCTTGGAAAGATATTTGGATTACAATGACTATTAATTCTCTTAATTATAATACTGTGAACGATTTGACAGAAGAATGGAAAGGAATAGTTAACAAAATAGGTTTTCAGTTTCATACTCCTTTCATCAAAGGGGATCCTCTGTGGTTAGAATTCGGGGAATTACGCAACAGCATAGTAGATGAGCTTATACATATTAGAAGGAAATATCCCGAGTTTGTGATAAACAGTGAGAAGCAACTGTCATTGATGAGAGGCAATTGGGGTGGTACTGGCACAACACCTGTCCAATGTCCGTCATGGGCAATCCTCTCTTTGGATCATATGGGAAGGAGTAAACAACCTTGTTGTATTGGTAGTGCTGATGCCAAGGCTTTAAAACCCATTTGTGAAGACTGTGGACTTGGATGCTATTCCGTATTGGTTGCAAACGGTATCCAAGGTAGCTAGAGCACGGCCTTTTATAACTGCAATAAAGTCCTATAGTTGGAAATGATTCGATTTTTCAAAGGACAAAATATTTCTTTACTAATAGAGTATATTGAAGAAATGGTTAGGATATATCCACCTTATTTCGAGTGATTTCCAGATTAAGAGACATAGAAATTTATACTATCAATACGTTCTTAAGAGGATGATACCAGTACGACTTATGATCAATATTGAAACAAATTGTGTATTTGCATGCTCGACCAGGAACAAAAATAGCTATATTTGTGTCAACTACATTATCAGGAAGTTCACCTAATTGAAGACCTTGCAGTATGTGAAGGCCTTTACTGCTCAGCCCAAGCAAAAAAGTAAATTCTGTGTAATGTGTGCAAATGTAGCAACACAGATAGCATGCTTTGAGGTTGGAGATAATGTAACGGTCATTGAAAAATACTGTGATACCTGTATTAGTAATCTTAAAATAGGTATTTAATTCCTATTTTCATTTATTAATTAAAGCATGCATCATTAACTGCTATATTGTAATTCACACCATAATTAACAATTGATACTAACGT
>VBPX01000039.1 GCA_005877075.1 Nitrososphaerota archaeon
CAGAGTTGACTAATAAATACGAAAACGATTTATTTATTGCAGAAGTTCATAATGTTTGCTCGTTATAAAATATCTTATTTTTTGATCTTTTAAACGAACTAATTATAAGTTTCATAATTCGTAACTCTAGTGTTGTCAGTTCTACCGAACCGGACCGAACTTTACAACATTTCAATAAAATTCATGTAAATATCATATGACAAACTTATTCTGTTACTTATTTAAGATACAGTTCATAAACTTTCAAGGTTCTAATTCTCAGCTCTAATTGTTACTTCTTTTTCATCGTAGTTCATAAGCGTGGATTTGATTATTTATTTCAATACACAAGCCACTAATTGTAATTGGTTTTTGGATAAATTTATTGATAACATCTTCTTTCACAGATTTTTTCAATTCCTTATAACTTTCAACTTCGTATGCAGTCATAAGTATCGTTCTTACATAAGGATTTATCCTTTTCATTTTTTTCAATAAATCTAAGCCATTAAGTCCAGGCATTCTCAGATCAGAAATCACAAGAACGTATTCTTCCTTATTACTCGTAAAATGCTTAAGTGCTATTATCGGATCATTGAAAGGGACAATTGAAATCCCAGCTATTCTGCATAAAGCATCATGAAATAGCTCGGTGATATCTACCTCATCATCTACTATGCCAACAATTCTGCTGTTAGTAGACAAAAGAACGACCTTCTTCTATCGCTCCTATTGTAAAATGATTATACATCTATTGTATGATACGTACTTGCTTATAATGCTATGTAAAAAAATTTTATTTGTTAATTTTCATATTTTGTCTATACCTAATTTATTAAATTTATATTAAAAATAGTCTATCTCAAATTCTAGTTTCATCCTTAATTCATTGGTTGTTAACTTGTAGAAAACTTTAAAGCTAGGTTATGTTACAACTAATACGAGTTCATTTATTGAACCATTAGAGTTACTAGAACCACCGAACCCGATATAAAATTTACAAATTTTTAAAATTTTTGTTGTAAATATTATATCCAAGAAATGGTGGTCAAAACATACCTACAAAATGAACTTTTATCTAGTCACAATAAACTTTTCTCTTCGTCTAGTTAGCAAATTTGAAGAACATAAAGGAGAACGTTAGTACGATTATCGTATCTTAACTGCAATAGATAGCTGAGCTGTAAAGATTAGACACGGAGACAAAAGGACTAACGAAATATGGAAAGAAGGAAGAGAGCACTTCCATCGTGTCACATAATCTTACAGTAGTGATTATTTTCCAGTTTGATTAGCTGCCAAATGTTGTATGGCAGTTCCATGTACTGATACGGTAACAGAATAGTACCCTCCTTCATCGAAGTTTAATGTTTTATTTGATGTGTTAATCAATGCAATATCAGTTATTCCATTAGGTAATTCTGCATGATACAAACATGACCTTCCTTCTGCAGATAAATCTAGGTCCTTACCATTGAGAGTACCATTGTTGATAGCTGTACCAATATCTAATGACTTTAGATTAGGAGTAACTCCTGTTACTATTGTTACTTTCGGACTTCCATCTTGATTACATGGGACCTTCATTGCAATATGACTATGTCCTTCTATACTTGTGACAAACGGGGTAAAATCCATCAATAATATGTAGTCCCCATTATCCAACTGTCCTTTTAAGGGAATATGTTCTGAAATAATGAGATTATCTAGGATATGTTTTGCATGTTGCTGCATTGAAGTATTATTCATTGTTGTTGGTAGAGCATAAGCATCTGGTAAAGTAGGGAGGAGTGCAAATGTTATTAATATAGCTAAAGTGAATAAAAAATGAACAGACATTCCATTACTGACTTCATCATTCTCCATTAGACATACTTCAAATATTTCCAGCATTTAAGTTAATCGTGAATTCGTTAATCATGAATTCATAATTTTATAACCCATCTTCAACATTAAATTTACTTTGCTGTACAAAATCTGGAATTACTGGCAGGGCACAATTTGAAATTACAATACTTCTATTCGTATTAATGATTCAGACACCACTGGTCTTAATTACTGGGGAAGTAGAAAATTTGCTGAAAGAATTTTCATACTCTGATTTTTTATTCAGCAATTCTTTCTTGATCAAAAAAACTTTAAAATAAAAAAGACCTGCTATAAGCAGGCGCATTCCATTAATTCTTAGCCCGTAGTGTTACCCATTGACATATTTCCCATGGATGCTGCTTCTTCTGCACCTGGCATGATTTCATCCACACCTATCACGACTGTGGCAGTTGGTCCAAATTTTACTTCTTTGTTTGTCGGGTTTTGTAGTGCTATGTCAGTTATGACTCCATTATCACCTTGTTGCGTTGATTCAACATCTACATGGTATATACACATTGTTCCTGGTTTAGATAATTCTTTAACTAATTGCAGATCAGCAGGCTTAAGGTTGGGTGCCTGACCGATAAGCAGTTTCAGGGATGTTTCTGATTTGCTATCGCAAGGAAGCTTTGCAGCAACATGGCCTACCTTTATCATATATGGTGTAGCATCGTATAAGTGAATATAATCACTTGCGGGAAGTGTCTTACCTTCTAGCAGAACGGTTTGTGAATCCCTTACCACGGTTGTGTCAGAGCCCTGGGCATTTGAATATTGCATTGTACTTGAAAATAGCATCGAAGTTGATCCTACCGCCGCAATTAAGATTGCTACTAAGGTGAGCGATGATGGTATTCCATACTTTTTAATCATGAGAGCAAGAAGGAACCAACGTATTTAAGATTTATACTACAACCGTCAATTAAGTGGTTTCACTTATAAGTTGGAGGTTATTCCCTGAACACTTAAGAAGCTTAGCATCCAAATTAACTTAAATGAAATTCTCAACTACCACAATGACAACAGTTGCATTAGTAGCTACAGTACTTTTTGGATATTGATTCACAGGATTCACTTCGATCAAAGCACAGAATATGACTGCACCAAATAACATGACAAGTTCAGCAAATATGACCGGTTCAAACATGACTTACATCGGATACCTCTGGTAGCTCAGCAAAAATGCACCTCGAAGAAGGAATTAAGGCATTAAAGAGTGGTGATAATGAGGCAGCCAAGACTCATTTAGATGCTGCGAAACAAGCCATGACTAACGCTCCTGGAGAAGCAGTGAAACATTTTGAAGAAGGGATGAAAGCACTAGAAAATGGGGACTCCAAAGGCGCAATTATGCATTTGGACTATTTGGTCCACGCCAGAAGTATAAAGGTCTAATTGTAGGCAGATTTAAAAAACTTTTAGAATAGCGGACGATATTTTTTCCATTCCAATAATGAATCACTGAGTGAGTTTACTGATATAGCAATGGGTAGAATGTTCTGAAACGCCCATATAACTGATTTTGCCCTGCTTTTTCAAGTTGCAAGATAGTGTCAATTCTGTCCCTCATTCCACCGAACCCGAATTATTGTTACCAAAATTAGGAAATAAATAAAGTTAAAAGCATTTATCTCCTTCATTACTATGTTATACTTTATGGCAAAATAATAAAAGTACTTCTATTAATTTCTTAAATGCAGGTTCAAATTATAGAAACGGATGCTAACGCTAAGTGAATAAAATCTTCTTATTGTCCTTTTTCAAATCCATGTCTAGTTAACAATACTATATTTATCAATAGCAAAGTGCTCATTTTGAGGAGGGTTCCTAAATCGTAATCCTAGCGTTATCAGTTCCACCGAACCCGATATAAAATTTACTTCTTTGCAATTAATTTATTGTAAATATTATATACTATAATAGTGAAAAATTTGAGTGTTATTATAATTACAGGGATTCTATAACCTGGTAACATATAACCGTCACTGTCAGCTTCACCCTATTCTCTGCCATAGAACTCTTAGCGTTAGTAATAGTTGAATTAATTTCAAATTATATCATTATTTTTTACCAAGATTCTTTGTGAATAATTCTAACATTCGATATTAGCATCTCCTAATGACTATCTAGAATGAATTTCTAATTCCGCTATAACCAGTGATTACAGAAAAGTGATGGAAAGATATTTGACGAAATGTTCCTTTATTCAACATGGTTATTGTAACAAAAAGAGAAACTATTTTGATATCAGACTTTCCTGTATTTATTTATTGGCTAGATATCTCAATGATTCCTTTCATAGTATCTGGGTGATACTCACAATGATATTCAAGTGTGCCCGTTGAATTAGCATTGAAGGTAAATTTTCCACTTTTACCGGGTTTGATCTCACTACTTTTCGCAAGCTCAGTCCCATTTGATCCGATTATTAATTCATGCTTGGTGTCCGTGGGATTCTTTATCTTGATAAGGTAATCTGTATTTGCTATCAAATGCAATGTGGGATTTATTGCCTTACTAGTGTTTTGCCATCTGTAGGTTTGATTCTTTAGTTCTAATGCATTAAAAGCGATAGACGTATTGCTATTAGAAGCAGAAGCCTCCGTAGAAGTCGAACTAGCTTTGTCGTTTGAACTGCTCTTCTTGGCTGATATCGGTTGAACAAGGTAGTATGATGAATAGCTCATACCTATTAGCAGTATCGATATTATGATGCATGATGTCAAGGTCTTTTTGTTAAAGTGAAGGATATCCATAGTGTGATAGATATTATGGAATTATATTAACATAGAGACAAATCCCATCTATGGAACCAGGAAATGGGATCCAGATGTCGGATTTCAAATTTGGATTAAGGCAAAATATCTATATGTCAAGGCTGAACTTAATTCATAAGCTAGGATTTCTGATGGAAGATTTATGTTTCGGTACTACTCTATAGAAAGGAAAACATACCAATCTTATTTTTCGTCTTCTCTTGCTTGTAGCTTGTTACGACACCACTGCAACCATGTAAGGTATTATACAATAGTTATGTCTGTGAATAACGTCATCCGTTTTGAAACATTTGCGACAAATCCAAGATAGGTATTCTTTACATATATTGCAAACTGAAGTAGGTTCCAAATGACTGCCACACGCTTTACAGGAACGGTTATAATACATATTCGAAGTCAGCCCACTTGATAAAGTAGTGTGAAGAATAACTCATACCTATTAGCAGTATCGATATTATGATGCGTGATGTCAAGGTCTCTGTTGAAATGATTTGTATACATTACATGGTATCTATGACAGTTTTTTTATTAACATAGAGACAAATTCCATTTTTGGAACCCCCAAGTGGGAACCAAATCTAGATCCCATAATATGGTATTGAGCAAAATATCTATATGTCGAGTGAACCTAAGAAATTAATTAAGTTGTTTTATGAAAACCTACTTCATTTGGCTAGTGCTGTTATCGTGTTTGCTGCTGCCATTGTTCCAATATACCTTAGTTTAAGATTGAAGAGCAATCTTAGAGTTCTTACAGTCTTATTATCACTCTTCATTTTCATTCACGGGTTATATCATTTGGCATACTTTGCAGGTGAGGAAGTATTGGGAGAGGGATTCTTTAGAACCATTTCTATTTTTGTTTTAATAATTTTTGGCACCGTATTCATATATATGGCTAGATCCAAAAAGGAGAAACTTATAGTATGATGATGTCTCCAGTTTTGGCTCTTATGAGTAATCTTACACTTTATTTGTTATTCGTGGCACTGGGAATATTTGTGTGGTTGGCTTGGCATTCACATAGTCCCCACTCCTTCCGATTTCAAATTTCTATCTTCATTTTGATCTGGATTGGCGGAGAATTCGTGACTACTTTATATGAGTCTGGAACATTCGATTTTCCTTTTGAATTACACGATCTTGGCATGCAGATACATCTGGTTTCTATGATTCTTTTTGCCTCAATTATGTTCATGAGATATTACTACTCTTACAGGTCAGGCCATAAAATCGTAGAAAGCCTTACTTCAATCCTCAAGTAGCTTTACCAGGCTAATCACTCAACTATATCCTTAACCTTATCTACTCATAGAGAGAAGAATCTTTCTGTCAGTCTATTAACAGGATCGATGTTTTGCTCCGCCTCTATTATTATCTTAATGTTTTCATATTTTACGACTATAGTTCTGAAGACACTATGAAACAGACTGTATTTCTTTCCTTCGTCACTGATACAAATCCTGTCAACTACAAGAAGGTCTTGTTCTACTAACCATTTAATTTTTCTGTATGCGGTAGTATGAGGCATCTTGGTCTCCATGATGATATCATAGACTGATTTGGACTGGTCCATTGTCGAATTGATAATGCTAACCATTTCAGGATCGGCCAGAGCAGTTAAAATTGCTTTCTTGATTTTCTGACCTTCTAGTTGCGTTTCAATTCACCTGCTGAATTTGGTAGCTAGTATAATATTAAAGATCTGTTTACTTGGCTTTTTTATTATCTTTAAGCAATTCATGGAAGCTGTGTTTAGTGCGGCAACTTTCGCTGCTTGTTTTGCGACTTGCATATTTCTCCAATGAACAATATCTATTAACTTTGCGTCATTCGTCTTCAATAATTCATGTTTTACGTACCCGCTAACGGTTCGAAAGGACTCATATTCAATAGCCTCAAAGCCAAAGATAGACCTGGTGAAGTGTGTTAATTTGAAAGGCATAATTTCAAGTCTAGTCCCGAATTTCAATTTACTTCCCTTTCTTCATTAACTATATATAAGTAAGTATATAAATTGGTAAGTGATAAATTGGTAAGTAGCGGTACAAAGCGTAAGTGAACCTGTTTGAATGAAATTTGGCTCAAGGAGCGGATTTAGATTGAACCAAAAGGAAGCTCAAAAATTGGTTTCAATGACTACTCGCTGTCCTGTGGACTGTACATTTAACTTGATAGGCAAAAAGTTTACTATCCATATCCTACGGAATATGATTATTTTGGGACATACAAGATTTAACCAATTTGAAACTATAGAAGGTATTAATCCAAAAACTCTTGCCGTTCGCCTCAAAGAAATGTTAGAAAATGATCTAATCGAAAGAAAGGTCTATCCTGGTATTCCAGTAAGGGTCGAATATTTTGTAACGGAGAAGGGAAAATCAGTACTTCCAATTCTTGAGCAAATGCTGGCCTTCTCTATGAAATATGCATCCAAAGAGGTCTTTGCGGATGGTAAACCAAGAAGCTTCGAGGATGTGCTGGGACGACATACAGAACATATGCCATAATATCATAATCCAGTAAAGGAAATTCCATTCTCACAAATTTTGCATAGAATGTCTTTTTGAAGGTGACATGGCCCTAAATAGATAACAAGTTCTGAAGTTCCATTATCACGTGGGGGCAGTTTACTCGTGGGAAAGAAACAAGACAAGCAACGAACCAGTTATGAGAATATGCAAGACAATGGACAAACATTTGGCAATCTGGTTACTATAAGTTAATAATTAACATTAATCAATTGTGGGTTGTTCAGCAAAAATTCTTTCTTCATTTTTTTGCAACTAAATAACATATATTTTTAAAATGAATTACATGCACTAGTATACTCCATCTCACCGAACCCGATATAAAATTTACACTTTTTCAATATATTTCTTGTAAGTATTATAAAATAATAATATGCAAAGTTTGTTACTAATTAAAGATATAA